>DALYYK010000185.1:0-5863 GCA_031983305.1 Candidatus Fimivivens sp.
CCGGCCCGACCGGCGATACTGGCCCGACCGGCGATACTGGCCCCACCGGCGATACTGGCCCCACCGGCGACACTGGCCCGACTGGCGATACCGGTCCGACCGGCGATACCGGCCCGACCGGCGACACTGGTCCTACCGGCGACACTGGCCCGACTGGCGATACCGGCCCAACCGGCCCCACCGGTCCTGCGGTCACCAGCGACAGCATGTCGACCGCAAACACAACCTCCGCTGTTATTGCCGTCCTATTGGGCGGTACCGATATACCCCTGCCTGACAATCAAAACCTGAACACATTCACTGTGGACGGTACAGATACGGAGTTTACGGTACCCGTGACGGGAGAATATCTGATCGATTATGCTGTGGCCACAACGGTGGCACTGGCTGTTTCCTCACAGGTATTACAAAACGGCACACCAATAGCGGCTTCGATAGTTTCCCCCGGCGTTTCTGCAAGCAATCTGTCTACCGCCTTTATTACCCCGCTGACCGCAGGCGACACGTTGACACTGCAATTGTTCGGTCTGGAGGGTGCAGCCACCCTCCTCGGCGGCGCAAGCACGTATATGACGGTTGTGCGGCTGTTCTGATTTTTCTTTTGCAAAGCTTGAGCCGTTGGCTGACGGCCTTGAATAGCCTGGGGGTACAGCTTGCGGATTTCCGATATGGTTGGCGTCATGCCGGCCACCCTCCGGCTTAATTGTGCCGGTCAAAGTCCACAGCCTGCGACCAATCGCGCATCAAAACCAGCGTACTGTGTGGCGCGCCTTAAAGCGGCGCACAAACATCCGGGCACCCGCGTCTGATATGGGCACCCGGATGTATACGCTGAGAAAAAGGTATGGGATGTTTTGATATGAACCATTATAAAATTTGCGTATATGCCATCTGTAAAAATGAAGAGCAGTTTGTCGACCGCTGGATGGACGCCGTGAGCGAGGCGGATATGGTGGTGGTGATCGACACTGGATCCGAGGATGCTACCGTGGAACGCCTGCGCGCGCGCGGCGCTCAGGTTTTCACCGAGACAATTCATCCGTGGCGGTTCGATACCGCCCGCAATAAGGCAATGGCGCATATTCCGGACGACGTTGATATCTGTGTTTCAAACGATCTCGACGAGGTTTTTGAACCCGGCTGGCGACAAAAGCTTGAGGCAACGTGGCAGCCACACCATACCCGCGCGCGCTATCTCTTTACCTGGAGCTACCATGCCGACGGTTCGCCCAACAAGCAGTTTGCCATGGAAAAGATACACCGGCGGCATGGGTTTTGCTGGGTGCATCCGGTGCACGAGGTGCTGGAATACCGCGGCCCGGACAAGGAATCAACCGTCTGGGTCAAGGGACTGGTGCTCAACCACCACCCCGATCCATCTAAGCCGCGGGCGCAGTACCTGCCGCTTTTGGCGCTGTCCGCGCGCGACAATCCTTCTGATGACCGGACGGCTTTCTGGCTGGGCCGAGAGTATATGTACCACGGGCAGTACGACGCGTGCATCGCCGAGCTTAAGCGCCATCTGGCGCTCCCCTCCGCCGTATGGGATGAGGAGCGCTGCGCATCCATGCGCTTTATCGCCAGAAGCTATCAGCAAAAAGGCGATCTGCGGCAGGCGCGCCTGTGGCTGTATAAGGCCGTTGCAGAATGCCCGCGTGTGCGGGAGCCCTATCTCCAACTGGCGCGGCTGGGCTATCTGGAGGGGGATTGGCCGCTCGTTTATCTGATGGTGGAAAAGGCGCTGACCATCATCCAAAAATCGGGCAGTTACCTGATGGAACCGGAATCATGGGGTTACAGCCTTTATAATTTCGGCGCCATCAGCGCCTATCGGCTGGGGTTGTACCAAAAGTCGTACGACTATGCTAAAATGGCCTTTGAACTGGCGCCTGACAATGCGCAGCTCAAAACAAATCTGGAGCTGATCGCGCTGAAATTAACATGATGAATTGGGGCGGCCGCTATGAATCATTATAAGGTATACGTTTATGCGATATGTAAGAACGAGGAAAAATTTGTGGACCGGTGGATGGACGCGATGTGTGAAGCGGATGCCGTCATCGTAACGGACACCGGCTCCGACGACGCCACCGTGGAGCGCCTGAGAGCGCGGGGAGCCATGGTGTATGTTGACATGGTGAAGCCGTGGCGGTTTGACGTGGCGCGCAACCTTTCTCTGGCGCATGTCCCTGACGACGCCGACATATGCGTTTGCACCGACCTGGACGAACTGTTCGAGCCGGGCTGGCGGGAATGTCTGGAGCGCGCCTGGACGCCGGAGGCCAAATCGGGCAAATACCTGTATAACTGGAGCCTGAAAAAGGACGGCTCGCCCGACGTGCAGATGTATTATTCCAAGGTGCATGCGCGTCACGGCTTTCGGTGGACCTGTCCTGTGCACGAGTACCTGAGCTACATCGGGGACGGCCCGAAGACGACCGTCACGATCGACGGCATGGTGCTCAACCATTATCCGGATCCCGCCAAATCGCGCGGCGCCTACCTGTCCCTGCTGGAGCTTGCCGTCGAGGAGGACCCTATGGGGGACCGCGTCACCTACTATCTTGGCCGCGAATATATGTATAAGGGTGAGTGGCAGAAATGCATCGACACCCTGAAGCGGCATCTTTCCCTGCCCGGTGCGACGTGGCGGGAGGAGCGCTGCGCGTCCATGCGCTGGATTGCGAAAGCCTGTTACGGTCTGGGTAATCTCAAAGAGGCCTACGCATGGTATTTCCGCGCGATTGCCGAGATGCCCGCAATGCGCGAACCGTATGTCGAATGCGCGAAAATCGCCTACCTGATGGCGGACTGGCCAATGGTGTTTTTTATGGCGGAGGAAGCGCTGAAAATTAGTGAGAAATCCAGAACCTATGTTAATATGGGATATGCATGGGATTATACGCCGCATGATTTGGCTGCAATCAGCGCATATCGGCTGGGCATGTACGCACGTTCGCTTAAACATGCGCAAGCGGCGCTTGAATCCAGCCCGGATAATGAACGGCTCAGGAATAACTTCAAGCTGATAGCCCAAAAGCTTCCCGGCGCCGATATCTCAGACAGGGCTTGAAGCGCAACCGACGCTTTTGCCCGCCCGATATCAATAGGCAGCAGGTGCGTACAAATGTTATTGCGCCGGGCTTTAAGATGATATAAAGCCATCTTCGGCGGCACAGACTGTCAAAAAAGTTAACACGCTTTAGCAAGTTGCACAGTCTAGATGCCGCTTTAGACGGCATCGGGGAATCCCTTGCGGGAGTTCCCCGTGTAAAAACAGTCCCCCGGGCTGTTTTTACTTTCCCTCCTGCGTTTTTGTGTGATAAAGCATATGGGGGCGCCGTTGCGCGCCCCCGCATATGCTTTGAAAATACTTTAGTATTTCTCAGGAAATGATCCCCTGGCTTTTGGTATATTGACACGAACAGCCCTTTAGAAGCTGCCAGCTCTCCTAAAAGGCATACGCGGTAGTGTCCATAGGCGTTCGCAATTTAAGGACACCGAAGTATGAGTCCAGCCGCTTTATGCAGCAGTGAGTGTACCAAAGCGGGATTTAGATAGGCCCTGGAAACGGACCAATCCCCGGCGTACTTCATAAAGAGGCTGCGCTTACGTTCCGTTACAAAGAACGGAATATCGCCTCCGTTTCGAAGCTTGGGCACCATGAGATGCATCGTACCCTTCCGAGCATCCAGACGCCGAGGCCGGTATCCACAGCGCTAACCACGACGCGACGCACTGTGCGCATTTTTATTCGCTCCGACCATCCCCGAAACCTTCGCTTCCATCAGCTGGGCACAGCTACTCCGGCATGAGCATTGGGTCAGGCTCTGTCCCACATTTCAGCAATTCCGTCAGTCCTGTGGTATTCTTTCCCTGTACCATTGGGCTCTCTCCTTTTTTGAATGTCTTCACACCATTCATTATATCGGAGTCCCAATGGCTTTTCTATGCCTTTTTAATTGCGAACTTTATTGTACTCTATCGTTTTTACGCACAACAAAATTTGTTGTTATTCGCTTCGCTCAATGCTTCAATCTAAAGCAAATGGGGTACCTCTACCGGTTTAGCCGACGGTTTTCAACATAAAAAGTTGACAAGTCTTCTTATTGAAACTTGTCAACTTATTTGTGTTTTATGAAGATATATGTCTATCATTGAGCGCTTAGGGTGAATTTGATCTGTCACTTCATGTATCAAACATCAGTGACGTTTGGGGTTCGCCATATTAAATGCAATTTATTAGTAACGAGTAACGCCATCTATTCACCTGAAACCTGAATGTGAACGCAGGTAGAGTTCGGCCCCTCTCTGAATAATCAGCACTTACAATACGCTCCTTGCATCACAGTGCGTCTATGCAGCAGAAAACAAAAATAGTCTCGATAATCGTGAGATATGCTCTCCGCTTTTTCCGCTTAGTTAAAATTGTTATCAAATGATATACTATACAAAGCAGTGACTTGATAAACAAAGAAATGAGGGAACATGATGAACACAAACAAAGTAGTCGCTTTTTTAACCGCGTCACTGATGTGTATGGGTCTTACCGCATGTGCGGGCACTCCGTCCGGCACAGCATCTGCCGCTCCGGCCAGCAGTGCGGCCACATCGGGTGGGAAGGCCGCCTTGAAGGCGGGCACCTACACCGCTTCCACCCCCGGCATGAATGCCGAGATTAAGGTCGAAGTAACCGTGGATGAAAATGCCATCGTCTCGGCTAAGGTGGTCTCTCAGCAGGAAACGCCCGGCATAGGCAGCGACCTGTGCGACGCAGGAGGCAACGCGCTGTCGGCCGGCGGACTTTCGCCGGTGACGCTGATTCCGCAGGATGTGGTAGAATATCAGACGCTCAATGTAGACATGGTTGCCGGCGCTACTATCACCAGTGCCGCGGTCAAAAATGCGCTGAAGGATTGCATGACCCAAGCGGGCGCCAACCTTGATCAGTGGAAGGATAAAGCGCCGGCAAAGGCGCCTATTGCGGATGAGTCGGCCGACGTCATTGTTGTCGGCGGCGGCGGTGCAGGTCTTGCGGCGGCATTATCCGCAGCGGAAAACGGGGCCAGCGTCATCGTAATTGAAAAGAATGGTTCGGTGGGCGGCGACACGCTGGTATGCGGCGCCATCTATAACAACCCTGACGAGGCGCTCCAAAGTCAAGTGACTATGGGCGAATCGGTCAAGTCCACGTTGGAAAAGGCGCTGGCCGAAACACCGGCCAACGAAGCACATGCCGCCCTGCAAAAGGAAGTGCAGGCGCAGTGGGATAAGTATAAGGCCGATGGCCGTACCGACCTCTTTGACAGCGCCGAGTGGTTTGCGCTGCAAACCTGGATCAACGGTGACAAGGTGGGTAATCTGGACCTGGTCAAGACGCTGACCTACAATGCAGAGGCCGGATACAAGTGGATCACCGGACTTGACATGTCGTTCCATGATGAAATTGGTCAGGGCGCGGGCGCACTGTGGCAGCGCACCCACACCAGCACCATGCCGATGGGCACGGGCTTTATCAGCACCTATGTGCAAAAAGCCGCCGCCAATAGCGACATTAAAATTTATACCTCGACGACCGGAAAAGCGCTGCTTCAGAATGCCGATGGCAAAATTATCGGCGTGACGGTGGAAGACAAAAGTGGCAATCAGGCTACCTTTACTGCCGGCAAGGGCGTTGTTCTGGCCACCGGTGGCTTTAGCGCCAACAGCAAGATGGTTCAGCAGTATAACACCTCCGGCAAGTGGGAAGATCTGAGTTCCGTTCCCACCACTAACCGTTTCAGTTCCTCGCAGGGCGACGGCATTACCATGGCGACCGCCATCGGCGCATCGCTGACCGATATAGAGCAGATTCAACTGCTTT
>DALYYK010000186.1:0-5858 GCA_031983305.1 Candidatus Fimivivens sp.
AAAAACTGCACGGCCTCTTGCGCGTTTTGTGCCGGGCGGCTGATGTCGACGCCGTATTTGGCGGCCATCGCTTTCATTTGACCCAGCGCGCGCAGCTGCATGCTGATCTCCTCACGGGTGCGGATGCGTTCGTCGGTCATCGGCCCGTCAAAGGCGGTAAGATCGTTTTTGCGCTGTGCAATTAAAAAATCGACGCCGTAAAGCGGTACCCGCCGGTAGTCGCCGATGACGCGGCCCCGCCCGTAGGCGTCGGGCAGACCGGTGAGCAGGCCGACGTGTCGGGCAACCTTTGTCCGCTCGGGGTACGCGTCAAAAACCCCCTCGTTATGGGTCTTGCGGCAGGCGCGAAAATGCCGCAGCACCGTGGGGTCGAGCGCGTAGCCGTATTGCTCGAGCGCGCCGGTCGCCATCTTTAAGCCTCCGTAGAGGTTGACAATGCGCTTTAGCGGCGCGTCGGTCTGTAAGCCGACAATCACCTCGTTATCCTTGTCGATATAGCCGGGTTCAAAGTTATCAATGCCCGAAATAATGTTTGTTTCGACATCGAGAATACCCTTTTTGAGCTCCTCCACAATCAGCCGGTGGCACTTGTCCCAAACTGCCCGGGTTTTCTCGGTGGGGCCGGTCAAAAACGCGTCGTCACCGTTATAAGGCGTGTAGTTTTTTTGAATAAAATTGCGTACGTCGATTTCATTGTTCCAAAGGCCGGCGTTAAAGCCCTGCCATGCAGTGGTTGTCATGCGGTGTCCTCCCTTTTCCGATGCCCAACATGTCGGAGAGCATCTGTTGGTATTTTTGCGTTTGGCGCTTGTCCATTGAGACTGTGTCCCGCAACGGACACAGCATGCCCAGCGGCGCGTATTTGTGCGCACCCAACGTATGATAGGGCAGCAGCTCAACCTTTTGAATATTGGGAATACCGCAAAGATAATGCCCGAGCGCTTCGATGTGCGCGGGGGAATCGGTCAGCCCCGGCACGACGACGTGGCGGATCCACAGCGGGGTGCCGCTGTCTATGACAGCCCTCAAAAATGCGTTTGGCACCGAGATATCCCCGCCGGTCAGCAACGTGTAATCGTTGGGATGGTGGTGCTTGACGTCAAAGAGGACAAGGTCGGTCGCATCCAGCAGCGCTTGGTAATCACCGTCGCCATAACCGGCGGTGTCAAGGCAGGTTGAGATATGTTCGGCTTTGCAGGCGTGAAACAGCGCGGTTAAAAACTCAGACTGCAACAGCGGCTCGCCGCCCGAGCAGGTGACGCCGCCTGTCTCACCGTAATAGGGCCGGTAGCGTTTTAACAGCGTCATCACCTGATCGACCGTCATCTCCTTGCCGGAGTCGGTCTGCCAGGTGTCGGGGTTGTGGCAATATCGGCACCGCAGGCGGCAGCCCTGCAAAAACAGCACGGTGCGAATGCCGGGGCCGTCGACCAGCCCCATCGTTTCAATCGAATGAATTCGGCCCTTGTGCACGCGGTTAACCTCCTTGCAATTGGTTTTTGGATATGAAAAAAGCCGACAATCCGGGCGTAAATTGCCCAGACGGTCGGCGCTGCGATTATACTTCATGTGGTTAAATCCACGGTTCCGTCAGTCATATAATCTGTGACAAAATTCTAGCATGACCCGGTTTTTTTGTCAATTCACATTTCAGGCAATCCTTCTGGGCACAGCGCACCGCCTTTAGGGCAACCTGCATAATAACTAGATCTGGTTATTCTTGACCGAATATACCGCAAGATATAGTTGTACGCTGCGCATGCACCCCCCGTGTTGACAGCCCACGGCGGGAATGCTACTATCATATTAACAATGATTGGATGATAAAGGGGCTGTTTTTATGGAGAATGTCGTTCACACCATGGTATTTTCTTATGGGCAAAAGGGCGGGAATCCCTGTCCGGTCGTGCTCGACGCCGGGCGGTTCACCACCGAAGAAATGCAGGCGATGGCCAAGGCGTTTATGCAGGAGACGGTCTTTGTTTGCCCGCCGGACAACCCTGAGTGCGATTTTAAGTTGCGCTATTTTGTACCGCTGCACGAAATGGGCATGTGCGTGCATGCCACTATCGGTTGTGCGACGGTGCTGGTGCGCGAGGGACTGGCCAAGACCAGCCCGATACGCCTTGAGACGCAGCTTGGCGTTGTCAGCGCCGAATGGGCGTGGCAGGACGGGGAAATCGATGTGGCTGTGGCGCAGTTTTTACCCATCTTTTCAGATAACAACCCCGCGCCGCAGGTGGTTTGCAGGGCGTTGAGCATCGACGCGCAGGCGCTGGGGTCCTATCCGATTCAGTCGGTGGCGACCTCGCGCCCCAAGCTGATGGTGCCGCTGAAAGACCGCGAAACGCTCGACAATCTTCGCCCCGATTTTGAATATCTCTGGCAGCTCTGCGACGATTATGACGCCACCGGCTTTTACCCGTTTGCCCCGGGCTTTGAAGACGACGGGACGCCGGTGTTTTTTGCGCGCCAGTTCCCCAAGCGGGCGGGCTATGACGAGGATGCCGCCACCGGCGTCGCGGCGTCGGCGCTGGGGACGTATCTCGTACAAACAGCGGGCTTGCCGGTACAGCAGGGCTGGAACAGCTTTAGAATTTTGCAGGGGTTTGCGATGGGCAGTCCCAGCGTGATTACGTCGGAGGTTTTTATCGATGGCGGCGCGATTACGGCGACGCGCATCAAGGGCCGTGCCAGATTGGTATAGCACGGTGTTTCAAGCGGCATCTTATTGTGTTGGGGCGACTGGTTACACAAAGCAGTCGCGCCAGACCTCTAAAAACGGGCGGATCGGCGCCGGTTGGGCGTCATGCGCGCCCAGCAGCTTTTCCATCCAGATCATGTCGTACCAAGTATTAAATTTAAAGCCGCACTGGTGAAAATGTGCAACCTTCTCATAGCCCAGACGCGCATGGAACGCGGGGCTGTCGGTGGTCAGATGCGGATCTTCACCGGTGGGCCAGGCGATGCAGGCGTTGAGGTTTAAAATATTCTGGCAGCGCAGCACCGCCTCCAGCTTTTCATAAAGCGCGCGGCCGACGCCGCCGCCGCGGCAGGTCTGCGACACATAAACGCTGGTTTCCACCGCCCGGTCATAGGCGGCGCGGCTTTTAAAGGCTGACGCATAGGCATAGCCTACAATTTTATCGCCTTGCAACGCAACCAAATAAGGGTAGCGGGTCAGGGTGCTGCGGATGCGCCCGGCAAATTCCTCGACCGAGGGCACGGTATATTCAAACGAAATCGCGGTGTCTTGCACATAGGGCGCGTAGATCTCGAGCAATTCCTCTGCGTCCTCGGGTGCTGCGGGGCGAATGACAACGGGCTGTGGCATAAACATCTCTCATTTCTGTACTGGTTTTCAATCAGGCTATCGACATGATAGCCTTTAAATTATGTAGATAACGCGGCTTTTAGGTGAGATTAGTATAGCACGGGGCGGGGGATGCATCAAGCGCGCAAGCAGCTTCTTTTGATCTGGCGCACGGCGCCCGACGCTGTGGGCGGCGATGCCCGCGCTAAGGCGTGCATCGGTTAAATATTGAAAGTCTTTGATACCGCCATAAAATTTAAATATGGTACGGCAGCGGCAAGCATAAACACCGCATAATTGTCTTAAAATGGTTTGTTTTATCCCAAAAAATGCGGTATAATGACCCTGGCCGAGTCGATTTTAATCGACAGATTTTTGGTATGTACAGCCTTTTTCGATATGCGATTGGCGCTTCGCTAAAAAGCGCGGCAAAAGGATTTGTTATGAACAATATTATCAGGTGTAATTTTCGCGAGCTGCTGCTGTGCCTCTCAAATGCGCAGGATCTGATATCACCGCTGCTCGACAGCCATCAGCAGCAGGTGGCTTATTTGTCGTACCGACTGGCCGAGCAGCTGGGCTTATCCGCCCATGAGCGCAAGGAGATTTTTCTGGCGGCACTCGTACATGATCTTGGCGCGCTGTCGACCAATGAGCTGCTTTCGATCACCGAGCACGAGCCGATTACAGCCTATAACCACGCTTTTAAAAGCGCGGCGCTGATTGAGGGCTTCAGGCCGCTGCGGCCCGTTGCGAAAATCGTCAAATATCATCATGTTCCATGGTCTGACGGCCAAGGGCTGAATTTTAATGGCGAGGCGGTGCCGTTGTACAGCCACATCCTCCATCTGGCCGACCGTGTCTGCGCCGCGCTCAATCAGCAGAGCAACGTACTCTCGCAGCTGCCCGGCGTGCTTGAGGGCATTAACCGGCGGTCAGGGATGTTTTTTGCGCCGAATTTTGTTGCTGCACTCAATAAGCTAAGCAAGAAGGAGTACATCTGGCTCGATCTGACCGCGCGTAAACCGGTGGACATGCTGCCGACGCAGGAGCTGTTTGATAATCTGTCGCTTGATATTGATGAGATTATCGACTTTGCCATCCTTTTTTCACGCATTATCGATTTTAGAAGTCGCTTTACCGCCAGCCATTCCGCGGGTGTTGCGAAGGTTGCCGAGTCCTTATCCCAATTGGTCGGCTTTTCGCCCATCGAACGCAAAATGATGCTGATAGCCGGCTATCTGCACGATTTGGGCAAGCTGGCGATCGACAACGAAATTCTTGAAAAGCCGGATAGCCTTGAGCCGGATGAGTTTAATGCCATGCGGGCGCACACCTATTATACCTATGTTTTGCTCGATCAAATTCAACAGTTTGATACGATTAAGGTGTGGGCGGCCTACCATCATGAGCGCTTGGACGGCAAGGGCTATCCTTTTCACATCAGCGGGGATAATTTGCCGCTGGGCGCACGGGTGATGGCCGTGGCCGATGTTTTTACCGCTATTACCGAAGACCGTCCCTACCGCAGAGGCATGTCGATGGAATGCGCGACGCAGGTGCTCAACAATATGGTCGATGATGGCGCGCTGGATGGCAATGTGGTCAAAATGGCGACCGACAATTTTATGCTCCTTCATGATATCCGCGCGGCGGCGCAGCGCGTGGCCGAAAGACAGTATCAGAATTTCCTTGGCATTCCGCCCCAGATGCCCGACGCTGTGGCGCTGTTGATCGATTAGCTGTTGACCGCGTTCGCGCTGACCACACAGTGCCGGCGGGTTGGCTGACGGCGGCTCGTACAAAACAGGCGAAACAACCTGCCGACAAGGGAGGCTGCCCGGTTGTTTGGCCCGTTAAAGCTACCTGTGAAAGGCTTTAAAAATATTCGCTTAGAATCACCTTGCATTCGCCTTTAAATTGCGGTATAATCAATGAGCAATTGGTCCGTGCAGGTATGGTGTAATGGTAGCATCTCTGCTTCCCAAGCAGATCGAGCGGGTTCGAATCCCGTTACCTGCTCCAAAAAAGACATAGCATTTCCGTCAAGGGGATGTTATGTTTTTTTTATGTAATAAAGCACGGTATATAGATTCAAGGTTCAGCCAAACAAATAAATAGGAATTTTCCCGCGGACGGAGGTTTTATATGAATCCCAAACTATATGAGTTTGATGCCATTATTCATAAGGTTCCCGACATAGACGGTGCCTATGTAGAAATCCCATTTGATGTAAAGGAAGAGTTCGGCAAGGGACGTGTGCTTGTTCATGCTACGTTTGACGGTGAACCATATGACGGACAGGTTGTGAAAATGGGCACACCATTCTATATCATCGGTCTGCGCAAAGATATTCGTTCAAAAATTGCCAAACAGCAGGGCGATATGGTTCACGTAACTTTGCAGGAGCGGGAGAAAATAAAACTTAATCAAATGTGTTATTATAAGACTCATCCAGTTAAGCAGATAAACGGGAATTTGACAAGGAGCCATGAAATATGAAACTGATAGAAATGTACGATTTAAATCCGGTCCTAAGAGAACA
>DALYYK010000187.1:0-5841 GCA_031983305.1 Candidatus Fimivivens sp.
GAGGCCCTGACACAGCAATAGATCGTTTAAAGATTCAAGCGGCGCTCGTGATATTTCATTATACTGGAAACCACCGGCTCTGCCGGTGGAGATTCCCCCATATGCTTTAGCTTTAAGCATTGAGCGAAGCGAATGACAATAGATTGGCTCATTGTAAACAAAAAGCTTACGAAGTTCACTGCTTTAGCAGTCGCGGTGCATGTGATGCTCTTGGGAGAATTTTCAGGGTCTCTTAAAAGAGGCGAGCCGGTAACATGCCCTTTTAGGGCTGGTGCATACCACAGTTCAACTGGTGGTTTTGATTATATTGGCGCAACGGCGCCTGCCGGGCGGCACGAAAGCCCAACAGCGGTAAAGAGCTTTTAGCAGCGCTACCGCTCAACGGGTCTGCCGCAGTTGCGGCAAAAGTGATCGTCGGCGCTCAGCAACGCAGCGCAGTGCGGGCAGGCTGGGCGGTAGTTGTTCTGCAACAGCCGCAGCGCACCCTGCCCGGCGCGTGCCGTGCCGTTCTGTTCGGCGTCCTTGCCGACGCGCTCATCAGCCTCAAAAATACTGGCACATTTGGGGCAGGTGGCAAAATAAGTCCCGTGAAATTTGTAAAGCGGGATAAAAAAGGCATGTAGATACTGATATTTTCGCGCGAGGTGGAACGGTTTATCGCTGCCGCAGCAGGGGCAGCAGCCCGCCTGCACATAACCCACCGGGCTCACTTTAAAATTTGCGCCGAACAATCCGATAAAAAACATGGGGATATGCGCCTCCTTTGCGTTCTTTTTACATCATAATACCGGCGGCGTCTCAGGTCAAGAAAAAGCCGGTTTTACAGGCAGTAATCTGGCAATTTTATTACACTATTATTTCGTAAAAACAAAATGAAAATTGCCAAAATTCAAAGCCAAATGGCGTAAATGCCACGGCGTGTCAGCGATTGAGGAAGATAGCGCTGCATTTAGCACAATTTTCCGCCCCGTTTTGCCACAAAATGCGCATAATCGCCTTTTGTTTGACTTGACCCGACTGGCGATAAGCGGTAGAATAAAGTGCTATATGGTGTATTGTGAGGTAAAAGAATGAAACGCAGTATCAATAAATTTACCGCCTCGCTGCTGGCCGCCGCAATTGCTTTGTCGGCGCTGGGCGGGTGCGGCGGCGGGGTGGCTTCGAGCACGGGGCAGATTGAACCGCCGCAAAGCAGCAGCGTGCCGAGCGCGCCTACATATCCCGCGGAGTTTCCGCCCGCTGATCAGCCGCTGCCCGCAAAAGAAGAATCTAAGGCGTCTGAACCGGCGCAATCTTCTCAGGCGCAGGTGGAACAAAAGCCTCAGTCATCGCCACCCGCTTCGAGCGCCGTGACCGCGCCGCCGACCTCAAGCAGCCAGCTGCCTGCCTCGAGTACAGCGCCGCAGCCTGCCGCGTCGAGCAGCCAGCCGCCCGCTTCGAGCGCACCCGAGCCCGATTTTGGGCCATCGGAGCCGGCCTACGCGGTGACCCAAAGCGATGTCGACGAGGTGCGCGGCATCTGGATTTCTTATCTTGATTTTTATTCGTTGGCCAAGGACCAGAATCGGTCGAGCTTTGCTTCTAATATCAACAGCGCGTTTAAAGCGATTGCGGACTATGGACTGAACACCGTTTATGTTCAGGTGCGCCCGTTTGGCGACGCGATGTACGCCTCGGATATCTTTCCGTGGAGCTATGTGCTGACCGGCACCGAGGGCGGCGGTCCCGGTTATGATCCGCTTGAGGTTATGATTTCAGCCGCCAAAAAGTACGGCCTGCGCATTGAGGCATGGATCAATCCCTACCGCGTACTGGCTGTCGGCAGTACGCGCCAGCTGTCATCCTCCAATCCGGCGGTGCAGGCCATCCGTCAGGGCAAGGACACGGCGATTTCTTATAACGGCGGCATTTTCTACAACCCGGCCAGCAAGACGGCGCGCGCGCTCATCACGCAGGGCGTTGTCGAGCTGGTGGAAAACTATGACATCGACGGCATTCACTTTGACGATTACTTCTACCCGACAACCGACGAGTCGTTTGATGCGGTTTATTACCGCGACTACCGCTCGGCGGGCGGGTCGCTCTCTCAGGCCGACTGGCGGCGCGAGAATGTCAATGCGCTGGTGCGGCAGGTCTATGCCGCCATTAAGACGGCTGATTCTACGGTGTTGTTTGGCATCAGCCCGCAGGCGCGTATGGATAACAACTACAACGGTCAGTTTGCCGACGTTGAGAAGTGGCTGTCGGGCAGCGGTTATGTCGATTATATCTGCCCGCAGATCTATTACGGCTTTAATAACGACTCGGCCCCCTACGCCAGCACGCTGGCGCTGTGGAACAAAATGGCCAAGGGCTCGGGCGTTGCGCTCTATGTTGGTCTGGCGGTCTATAAATGCGGCGTTTCGGATAAATGGGCCGGCAGCGGCGCGAACGAGTGGATCAATTGCACGACCATGATGCGCGATATGGTTGCTGAGGCGCGCGAGGTCTCAAGCTATCAGGGCTTTTTGCTCTACCGCTACGATTCGCTCTTTAACCCTGAAAGCGCCGTTGCAAGCCATATTTCGAAAGAACGCGCCAACCTGAGCACCATACTCTAATACCGATCTTCCGCTAAAAGGGGATATCCGAGCGGCGGATTTTCGTCTGCCGCCGTCCGCCTCGTCCCTGTAGGATAAAGGCTGATTTGGCCTCTATTGAGCCTTTTAGCGTGGAAGAGAGGATCAGCGAACAGTCCAGCATATGCAAGACCGGCAAAACCAGCGCCAAAGGGGAACAACAGTGGCAAAAAGACGTGTAAAAAAACGTAAAAAGTATATGGCAATATTTCTGTGTATCACACTGGTGCTGCTGACGGCGGCAACCGGTGTGCTTGCCGTGCTCGCCAATAAGGGCGATTCGACTGTATTCGCCAGCTTCACCAATAAAGGACCTTTTGGCGGGGGACGGCCTTCCTCGTCGGCGGCCTCGGGTGAGCCGTCGAGCACGGCCGAGACGACGCCGGAGAATCCGGAGAACCCAGACGATGAGCCCGCGGCCCAAAAGATTTTCCCCAATGAGCTGCGCGCCGTTACGCTCAAGCCCGGCGTCGATTTC
Organism: Candidatus Fimivivens sp.; assembly: GCA_031983305.1. Classification (GTDB taxonomy): domain Bacteria; phylum Bacillota; class Clostridia; order Oscillospirales; family Ruminococcaceae; genus Yanshouia. Next base: position 3,097 of record DALYYK010000187.1, read on the forward strand.
CCTGTCAAGGGCAGCGACGCGGAGATTGCCGCCGGCATCGGCAAGGCGATTGAGGCGGCGCGCGCGTTGACGATGAACGCTATTATCATCGACACGCTCGATTCGGACGGCAGCGTGCTGTACCCCTCGTCCTTCATGCCCTGTGTCACCTGTGAAGAGGGAGGAACTGATCCGCTGCTTTCGGCCATCACGCAGGCGCGTGAGGCGGGGCTTTATGTCTATACGACCTATTACATAACCGATGTTTCGTTCAATGATAAAATCGCCGTACTGGGCAAGGCAGCCGCGCCGCTTATCGACGGCGTGACAACCGACATCGCGTTGTTTGCGGCGCGCTATCAGCCCGACGGCGTGCTGCTCGATGGCTATTATAATGTGCAGAGCAAAAAGAGCTATTCAAACTATCTGGCGCTCGGCGGCGGCATCGGCTTTGAGGATTATATGCACGCGGTGCCCGAAACGCTGTTGACTCTGGTTCGGGCCGAGCTTGACCGCACGGCCCCTTCGGTGGCGGTAGGACTCTTAAGTGAGGCGGTCTGGGCCAACGATTATGAAAACGAGAACGGCTCGGCCACCAAGGCGGCCTTCTCGGCCTTTGCCGACGGAAACGCCGACACGGTAAAGTTTATTGAAACCGGGCTGGCCGATTTTGTCGCGGTCAAGGCCTATGGCTCGATCGACGACGCCCAGACGCCGTATCAGGCGGTTGCCTCATGGTGGGCGAATGTCGCCGACACGACCGGCACGCCGCTTTACATCGTGCACGCGGCCGACCGCGCTGTGACCGACGCGGTCGGCTGGAGTGAATACGACCAGTTGGCGCGACAGGTTATCGAAGCGCGGGAACTGCCCCGCTACAACGGCAGCATTTTCAACAGCCTGACCCGCTTGCAGGAGAATCCGAAGGATTGCGCCTCAAAGCTTGTGGGCTATTTTGCGGGCAATGTCAAGGCCGAACATATCATGCAGGATCTTGAGCTGACCAAGCCTTCTCAAACCACCTTTACGTCGTTTGATCCGACCGTGCTCTTTACGGGGCATACCGACCCGAACACCGACGCGACGATCAACGGCGTCGAGATCAAAACCGATGAAAACGGCTATTTCCAACTTGAAATGCCGTTGACCGAGGGCGAGAACATCTTTAAAATCAATCATAAGGGCAAAACTGTTACCTACAATATCACTCGCATCACCGAGGTGGTCAAGCAGGTGTCACCCGGCAGCGGCAAACTCAACGTCGACGGTTCCACCAAGCTGACCATCGACGCCGTCGCCTATGCCGCGGCGAAGGTCTACGCCGTTATCGGCGGTCAGACGGTGGCATTGCAGCAAAGCGACCAGCAGGACGACGAATACCGCGACACCGCCTACGCGCGCTTCACCGGTGTGCTCACGGTGCCCGACGCCAAGACCGAGGAGCAGAATCTCGGCGCCGTGACGGTCTATGGTGAATGGAACGGCCTAAAAAAGAGCAAGAGCGGCGCGACAATCATCGTCAATAAGCGGGTATTGCCCTCTGACGGAACGCCGGTTGTGGTGACGGCCGACCTCGCCGAAACTTTCAGGGGCGACACCGTCTCGCAATATTCAGAGCCGACCTATTTCCCGCTGCCCAAGGGCGCGCTCGACTATGTTGTCGGCGAGGAGCTCAAATATAGCTTCACCAACAAGAACAAGGTCGAGACCTATCGCTTCTACCGGCTGCAATCAGGTCTGCGCGTCTTTGCCGACGACATCGCGACGGTGTCGGTGAGCTCGGCGGCGGTCAATAACAGCATCGCCGGTTGCACCGTCAAGAGCGATTCGCGCTACACCAAGGTGATTCTCGCGACGCGGCAGCAGGTGTCCTATGTGGCGACCTATGCTCCGGACAAGCTGACCTTTAAGTTTAACTACACCAATTCACTGCCTGACAGCATGAAGCTCTCAAAGAACCCGCTGTTCTCGGCGGTTACCTTCTCGGGCGATACCATGACGCTCACGCTACGCTCCTCGGGTAAGTTTATGGGCATGTATCCCTATTATGACAACGACGGCAATCTTGTATTGCGCTTTAACAACCCGCCGATCGTCTCGAACAGCAACTTGAGTGGGGCCAAGATTGTCATCGACCCGGGCCACGGCGGCAGCGATGTCGGCGCGCTGGGCTATCTGTCGGCGTATCCCGAGCGGGCGATCAACTACAGCGTCACCTCCAAGCTGGTCAGCGTGCTCAAGAGCCGTGGCGCGACGGTGCTTGTGACCAACGGTAACCAGTATAATTACCTCTCGCTTGAGCAGCGCGTCGCCGGAACGGCGGCGGCCGACCCGCATCTGTTTATCAGCGTACATTCCAACTCGTCGGCGTATAATACGACGGCGGCGGGCACTGAGGCTTATTACTTTAACTACTGGTCCTCGGGGTTGGCGCAGTTTGCTTCGGCCAATGTCGCTTCGGCGCTCGGAACCAATAACCGCGGGCAGAAGTTCGGCTATTACTACGTTACCCGCAGCATGCAGTATCCGGCCATTCTCGTTGAGGCGGGCTTCATGTCCAACCAGACCGAATACCACAAGCTGATCAACGACGATTATCAGAACCGCATCGCCAACGGGCTGGCCAACGCGATCGCCTCTTACCTGCAATATATGGGCAGCGCCGGCAGCATGACCGGCACCGAGGCCAGCGGCCATTCGGTGGGCGACGCCGGTAAAAACAACGGCGCCGATTCAAATCTGGCAAATAACGGCATCGGTCAAAGC
>DALYYK010000188.1:0-5828 GCA_031983305.1 Candidatus Fimivivens sp.
GGCACAGGCGATGGCGATGGACAGATGCGTTTTGCCCAGCCCCGGCGCGCCGATCAGCAGCAGGCTTGATGCGGAAGGGGAGAAGCTCGCGGCATATTTGGTGCATTCGAGCAGCGTCTTTTGCATAATCGCGCGCTCCGGCACGGGGGAATCGCTGGTTGGTGTGTCGGAATAATAATGCAGCGAGAAATTTTCAAAGGTGCTGTCGGCCAGCGATGAAACCGCGCCGAGGCGTTCGTACATCAGGCCCTTTTGCAGTTGCCGGGCGCAGTCGCACAACCTGCCGTTGTTGTTGCCGGTGTCTTTGCAGGCGGGGCAATGGTACTGAATTTGCAGCGCGTCGGGCGCAAAGCCTGCGGCGGCGAGCGCGTCTTTTAGCGCCTGCTGCCTTTCAAGGTTAAATTCGCGCACTTGAGTCAGCTTCTGCTGCACATTTTCGCCCGAAAGCACCGCGCTCGCAATTCTGGCCGAGGTGCTGGCAATCTCGCGCTCAAGCTGCAAGATATGCGGAGCCAGACGGCTGATCCGCACGCGGCGCTCGTTAAGCGCCAGCTCGGCGCGCTCCCGCCGGTCGTTTAAAATCCCCCGGCTTGTTTCGACAATTTCTTTTGGATAAGCCATGTCCTCACCTCTATTCCTGCATGAATTGTTCGAGTATTCTGCGGTCGAATTCGCTTTTTTCGACACTTTGCAGCGCGGCAGCCTTTTTGGCGGGGTTTGATTCCGCCTTGGCCTGCGGGACGGTTTTAATGCCCTTTTCGCTCCAGCTGTGCAAAATCTTATTCAAATAGCCGAACGCCAGCTTGCCGGTGCGCTCGACCGTGATCTCATAGGCGTAGCGTATCGTGTCAATATCCATATCCAGCGTATCGCACCAAGTGGTGATATAATCCTTTTCGCGCTGGGTCAGGCTGCGGTCGTTGATGCCGAAGGCGTTCTTGAGCTTGCCCTCATTCGTGCGCTTGTGCATCAGGATGTCGATGTGATGATCCAGCGCGTTGTCGTCGATGCCGTCGGCAATCCAAGAGGCGGCTACCCGCTCGGCATAGCCCATGCTGCTTTTGCCGATGGTCGCGCAATAGTGCACCAGCGTCAATATGTAATGCGCCGACAGCCCGTAAAACGAGTAGAGCGCCAATAACACGTCAAGATCGGCCGAGGTCAACGGTTTGCCCAGAATCGATTGCAGCTCCTGTACAAGGCTCTGCAATGTTTTGTCGTGCTCGATCAGCGCGACCGACTCCTCACGCGGGAAATGCGGCCTGCTGCCGCTGGTCGCGTTGGTCATCGGTACGGTGGGGGCAGCGGGCAAAGCGGGCGGCTTGGGGCTGGCGGATGTTGGGGCGGCTTTGGGCCGTTCGATTGGCTCGGCGACCGCGGGGCGGGGCGCATGGACTTGATCGCCCTGCTGCAAAATGCCGTTTTCAATCCAATAATTAAGCGCGTCGGCGACTTCCGCCGCCGGAAGGCCAAGACGGGCTGAGAGGCTTTGCACGTCGCAGCAATCGTCCGGCGCGTGCAATAGCAACAGCAGACATTTGAGCGAAACGCCGCTGCAAAGCTTGATGTGGCGCTCGATCACCTGAGCCGGCACGGGAAAGATCCGACGCAGGAGAATAGGGTTTAATGCGTAGGCCACAGCGGCACCTCCTTCTATTTTTGTGGCAACTGAATAGATGCCGGTTTAAATGACGATAACGATTATAGCACAGAAACCGTTAAAGTGCCATGATTATTCTGCCTATTTTAGTGGGGCACGCTTGCCAATGAATGCCTAAAAAGGTATAATAACCGCATAGTGACCATGCCGTATGACCGCCTGGCGGCACGCCCTTTGTGGGGCCGCTGTCGTTTGCGGGCGGCATATTACGGCGCAACGCGCCCGTGATGGCATAAAAGATTTTTATATTAGGGGTTGAGCTTTGGGTGTTACGCTGGGATTTACACGTTCACACCGCTTGGTCGGACGGTTCGATGGCGGTGGCGGATGTGGTGGCGTTTGCGGCTCGCAGGGGGCTTGGCGGTATCGCCGTCACCGACCACGACGCCATGGATATGGTCGCGTCGGCGCGGCAGGCGGCCAAAGCGGCGGGCATCGGCATTCTCCCGGGCGTCGAGCTTTCCTGCATCGACCACGACACCGATCGTAAGGTGCACCTGCTGGTATACGGCCCGCAGACGCCTGAGCCGCTTGAGCCCCTGTTTGATTTGATGGCAAAGCGGCGGCGGCAGACCGGCGAGGAGATGATCGACCTGTTGGTCAAGCATTATCCCGTCACGCGGGAGCAGGTGCTCGATCAAGCCAAAAACAGCAAAACCATCTACCGGGTGCACTTGCTGCGCGCGTTGCTCGAGCTGGGCTATTCCGACCGGGTGTACGGCGCTTTATATCAGGCGCTGTTTGGCCGCGAGGGGGTTTGCCGCCGGCAGGTGGATTATATCGACGTTTATGATGGCGCAAAGGCCGCCCAAGCCAGCGGCGGCGCGGTGGTGCTGGCCCATCCCGATGTGTACGACTCCTTTGATATTGGAGAGCGGTTGGCCAAGGGGGGGCTTATTGACGGGCTGGAATACAGTTACCCGAGACGCGACCCCGCGCATCTTGAAAAGCATGACCGTCTGGTGCGCGCTTACGGGCTTTTGACCACCGGCGGCACCGATTTCCATGGTTTTTATACCACGACGCCAAATCCGGTGGGAACCTGTACAACTTCGGAATACGAGTTGTCGCAGCTTCATAAACTAATAGAATTAAAGAGGAAATAACCGCGATGATTTACGAGTTTTCGCCCAAGGGCGTCTGTGCCAGAAAAATCTCTTTTGACCTGTCGGAAGACGGCGTTATTCAAAAGATGACTTTTACGGGCGGCTGTGCGGGCAATCTTGCCGGAATCAGCCAACTGGTTGTCGGCATGAAGGCCACAGACGTTGCCGACCGCCTGAAAGGGACGACCTGTGGCCTAAAAAGCACGTCTTGCCCTGATCAGCTTTCCCGAGCCTTGCAGGAGGCGCTGGATAAATCTAACCGGAGGAGTGATGCTCATGCTTGGGTCTTATAACGACGACGACGTCAAGATTGCGCCGGACGACCTCTCTAAGCTGTTTGTCTCAGACAACCCCATTGCGGACGACAATATCGACCTGTTCTTGCAGCAGCGCGCCAACGGCAACACCGCCCGGGCGCGAAAGCTCGGCGTGCAATACGTCGAGGATCTGGTCGACTGCGTATGGACACGCCCGCCCGAGGATGTGAAGGGCGAGGTATTTGATCTGCAGTTAAAGCTACTGTTTGCCTATGCCGTGCATCGCATTGTCGAAGATCATTCGCCGAATCAGATTGTTGCTAACGCCACGCTTGGCAGCTTTTATGAGCATCTTGAGGATGCCGACCAGCGCCTGTACGAAGAGATCAACGACAACGCGGCCTTTTCGCTCTATGTCTATCTGCATCGCGCGGGGGAGGAGAACGCCGGATCGGTGGGCAAAACCTTTGCGCACCTATGCGGCACCGGTGAATATTCCGACTGCGTCGTCATCGGGGAGAGCGCCTATGCGCGGTTTTTCGGGGCCTGCGCGCAGCGCATGCTGAGTGCCGGCTTTGTGGAATAATGCGTAAATAACCGGCCGCGAAAGGGGATGAGCTATATGAACCAAGGGGTTTTCACCGAGGGCATCGACCACGGCGGACTGACAACCGACTATGAAATACGCATCCTGATCTGCTGGCTGCTCTACAAGATGAAAACGCCGGTCACCTCAGCGCAGCTGAGCAGCGCGCTGCTAGGCGAGCGGCTTGTCAATTATTTTGAGGTGACCTGCGCACTGGGCGAGCTGCTTTCCTCGGGGCATCTGACCGAGATTCAGTCGGAGGAGCAGCAGGGAACCGTTTCGGTGACCGAGCTGGGCCGAAAGACCGCCGAGACCTTTTATAAAAGCATTCCGCGCACCGTGCGCGAAAAGGCGATCGATGCGCTGAGCCAGTGCGTGCTGCAAGAGCGCTTTGCCAGAGAGAACCACGCCGAGATTATTGAGATGAGCGACGGCTTTCGGCTCGAGCTTGCGCTCAACGATGTGGGCAACGACCTGATGCGCGTGTCGCTCTATGCGCCCACCCGCGAGGTTTGCGAAACGATGAAGACGCATTTTATCTCCGACCCCACCGTGCTGTACCGCGCCGTACTCTCGGTTCTGATGGGCTCGAAGGATGGCGCAATGGAATTGATAGACCATGAACCGATGTAAATTCTTTAAGCGGCTGTCGCAATGCAGATTGCTACAGCCCGCTTCTGTTTATGTGCAATATTGCATTTAAAAACGGCTTAGTGGGGCGCGCGGATTTTATATTCTGCTAAGGCGAGGCGCAACGCGGGCTGTCTCGCCGCGCTTAGACCATCAGCAGGGTAAAAAATTCGCCGCAAGGTAGTCGCTTTCTAATGGAATATTTCATATCAGCATCCAATTAATCAACAGTTTAGGAGTGTCAAAATGGCGATCGAAAGAGTCAGGGAATATTTTAAGCAGTATGGAATAGAAAATCGCATTCTGGAATTTGAGGTCTCGAGCGCGACGGTGGCGCTGGCGGCACAGGCGCTTGGCTGCGAGCCGGACCGCATCGCAAAAACGCTGTCCTTCAGGGTCGGGGAGGATTGCATCCTTATCGTGGCGGCGGGCGGGGCCAAGATTGACAACGCCAAATACAAGGCGCAGTTTCACACCAAGGCCAAGATGCTCACGCCTGAGGAGGCGGTCGAGCAGATCGGACATGCTGTCGGCGGCGTCTGTCCGTTTGGCGTTAACAGCGGTGTAATCACCTATCTCGACGAATCGCTCAAGGCCTATCAGACGGTATTTCCGGCCTGCGGCAGCGGCAACAGCGCTATTGAGCTAACCATTGGCGAGCTTGAGAAATATTCTAACAGCAAGGGCTGGATCGATGTCTGCAAGGCGTCAGAGCAATAGGCCCGGGAAAAATGCACGGCGTTTTGCACGGAGGTTCAAACGGGAGAAAACCCTTTGATTTTGATATTGCTGTAAATGCGGGTGCAAGATGTTTTTTTATTTTTTGTCTTTTCAGCGGCATACGGTACGTGATATAATTGTCTAAAAAATAACATCCAACTTAAAGGAGTCTTGCGATGAAGTGGAGTATGCGCGATCTTATGTACCGTCTGAGCGTTATGATGGAAATATTTATTGGGTTTTTGTTGCTTGCGGCGCTTCTTTTTGCTGGCATCGGCTTGGTGCGTGATGTTGTCCCGATGCAGCTGATTGACGATCCCAAAAGGTTTTCGGCCCTTTTGAGTGCGACGGCGACGCTTGTGCTCGGCATTGAATTTATACGGATGCTGTGTACTCATACGCTTGATTCGGTTCTCGAGATCATGCTGCTCGCAATTGCGCGTCAGATGCTTGTCGAACACACCACGCCGCTTGAAAATATGATTTCGGTGGCTTCGATGGCGCTGCTCTATCTGGTGCGAAAATATCTCTATATCCCAAAGCTGGATCACATAAAGCCTATTCCGTCGATTGGGCAGATGTTGTTTGGAAAGCGGAAGGCCGAGCAGGAGGACAAAGGCGAAAGCAGCAACGGATAGCGCATGATCCCCTAGGCTTGTCGGTAAAGCGGCCGCATTTGAGTCGCCTACATAAACCCATGACGCGCGGTGCGCAGGGGGAAGAATCCTCCGGCATGGGGTTTTTTCTATCCCAACACTGTCTGCCGGGCCTATTCTCAACAAGGTACAGGTTATTTTAAATGCGGATCAAAGCGCTTGGGTAGTGTCAAGAATTATGCGCAAATTAGTTTGCAGTCTCTGAAAAGATGA
>DALYYK010000189.1:0-5803 GCA_031983305.1 Candidatus Fimivivens sp.
CACAAAGGTTGCGATGCGCGCGGCAAACCCCAGCGGTACGGGAAGATGCCGCAGCACCAGCCAGTCGAGCAGCACAAGGCAGCTCAGATAGCCGCCCCACAGCAGAAACCCGCCCGAGGGCGACAGCCACAGCCCCAGCGTCAGCGGCATGAAGAACGAGATCAGATAGGCTCGTCCGTCGTTGGCGCGGCGGTCGCTGGTCGGGAAAACGAGCCCGAAAATGGTGTCCTCCAGAGGCATATTCAGCCGATAAACGTATTCGCGGATGCTGCGTGCCTGAAACGGATAATACAGCATTCGGGGCAATTTCAGCGAAAAGATGTTGCCGATGCCCCGCGCGATGTTGCTGAAGGCCGAGAGCGAAAAATAAAGCCCCAACGCGCTGCACAGCGCGCACAGCCAACTAAGCGCGATCGAGAACCGCTCGGGCGGCAGGCGGGATATCGTCTTTAAAAGCGCGAAAAACTGCTCGGAGAGGATCACCTGCTTGGCCACACCCTCGATCAGCAGCATAACGCCCTTTGAAATGCGCGACAGCGACGGCGCGGGTGCGTCGAGCTGCGCGATCAGCCCCTGCGCAGCACCCACCGGCCCATAATTAAAGCGCGCGAAGAACAGCGTGCTCCCGGCTGTCTTAACAGGCGACGGGAACCGCACGACGCCCCGATGCTGCAAAACAAGCAGATCGATCAGCGAAAGCGATATCACCATGACGCCCGGTGGAACCGTAGTCTGCTGCATAATCGGTCCTAAGATGCCGAAAAGCAGCATTGCAACCAGATTTTTAATGACGCAAAGCCGAACAAGCAGCGCGTTTTTAGGGCTTTCGGGCACGCTGCGGCTCATGTGTGCCAGCAGCAGGCAGTCAGGCAAAACGGTGAGCGGCAGCCAGATAAAATCCGGCTGTATCAAATAATAAAAGCCGACCGAGAGGGCGAGCAGAACAGCGGGCTTATGCCGGTTGGGAACGCAGTAATAGACCGCCGCCGAGACCGGCAGCAGCAAAAATAAAAATCCGAGGTCAATAAACTGCATGGCGTTCCCTCCTTATGATAATCCCCCGTTAAGATGCGATATTAGATCAGCGCGCCATCCCGCAAGGCCGATGCGGCCAATGGGAAAAAGCGACCGCCAGAATAGTGGGCTTGAACAGATGATCTTATGCGGTTATTCGGGCTTGGCCTGCGGCAGCGACGCCGCAAGGGTAGTAAATTCCTCGCGGGTGAACAGCGTATTGAGCATGGTGAGCATTGCGGAATTCGATAGCCGCTCGGGCAGGCGCAGTTGGCGCAGCAGCGCGCGGCGGCGGGCGGCGCTCTCGGGCTTGCCGGTCAGGCCGGCTTCAAACAGGTCCGCGGCGGTTAAATCGCTTTTTTGCGTCACAGAATCGCACCCGACCCCCGCGCGCAGAAAGGCGGCGCGCAGCGTTTCGGTGTCCATGCCCTCGACACCCAACAGTCCCTCGGCCGAGGGGGCCTGCTTGCGGCGCTCAACGCCCTTGACGCTCGGCACATACACCTGCGTCAGCTTCGCCTTTGGCCCCAACGCGTTTTTTAGAAAGCTGCGGATGCGAAATCCCGCCTGATCGGAGTCGGTGAGCAAAATAAGCCCAGTCGTGCCGGCAAGATGCCGCAGTGAGGCGAGCAGCGCCTTATCCTTAAAGATGCGAAAGCCGCCGGTTTCGATGATGACGCCGTCGATCAAGGACGAGAGCCGAATGCGGTCGTACCGCCCCTCGACGATGATGGGTTGGCGCACCTTGATCAGCATGTTACCCCACCCTTTTGCAGCGCGCGCATGGCACGGATGATGGTGGTCTCGAGCACGAGGCGCTCATCGGCGCCGCTGCTTTTAAGCGTCGCGTCGGCTTCGCAGAGCAGCGCGCACACCGCATAGACGGCCTCGGCGTTGAGTCTTGCGCAATCGCGGTAGGCGTTTTGAGCGCGCCAGGCTAGGCGGTAAGAAAAGTCGGCGGTCAGATCGGCCGCAGTGCGCCCGCTCGAACGGGCGGCACAGGCGCGGGCCAGATCGCAAAAAGCGCCGCTTAGGTTTGCTAAAATCATAATAACCGGCTGGCGCAGGCGCATTAGGGTATCCACCTGTGAGAGCGCGGCGGTCAGATCGCCCCGCAGAATCAGCTTGGAAAGCGCAAACGGGTCGGCCGAGAGTATCCCCGGGCAGACGCTGCGGATCATGCCGCTGTCGATATCCGCTTTGGTCTCGGCGGCATAGGCGCAGAGCTTATCGCACTCGTTTGAGAGAATACCCATATCGTCACCGCAGTGGGCCAGCAAAAAGGCCGCTGCCTCATTCGATAAAATCTGGCCCCGGCTTTTGCACCGGGCGATGACAAAGCGGCGCAGATCCGCCTCGCCCCGACGGTCAAGCCGCGCGGCAACGCCCGCTTTTTCAGCGGCTGCCAGCAACTTCTTGGCGCACTTGCCCTTCTTATCGTCAAACGCTTCGGCTGTCGCGGTAAAAATCAGCACCGTACCCTCGGGAATTTCTCCAAAAAAGGCGCACAGGGCCTTGCAGTCGGCGTCTAAAAGCTGCTCGGGCTCAAAGCTGTCGACCGCGATTACCCGCCGCCCGCCAAACATCGAGAGCAGCTCGGCGGCGTCTAGTAGTGCCGAAAGGTCGAGCGCCTTGCCGTCCGTGAATTCGAGCTGATCGCCCGCGCGCTCAAACCTGTCCAGCAGCTTTTGCCGGTAGGCCCGCAGCAGCGCCGGTTCATTGCCGAACAGCAAGTAGAGCGGCGCAGTAGTTTCAGTTGTGAGCTGTTCCTTGAGCTGTTTTTCGGTGGCACAAAGCATCGAGGGCCGCTCCTTTAAGTCAATTTTATCCGCGCGCGCAAAACGGTGTCCGAAAAGGGTTGTAGTTCTGCGTACTCTCCTATTATAACACAATCGCCCCCGCTTTTTAACAGTTTGGCCTCCGAAAAGGTCAGCGTTATTTGCCTGTCCGATTTTTCATACCGCACGGCGCTATAAAATAGCGTGCCCTGTGGCAGATGACGCAACGGCAGCCCCGCCGCGTGTGAAAAGGTGACGGCGGCGCGCGAGGGTGGCATGCAAAGTACCGTGTCAGGATAATCGAGCGCCAGCGCGGCGGTGTGATAGGTCGCCTGTGCGTCAGAATCGAGCACAATCGCGTCGAGCTGGCGAACGCCGGATCGCTCAAGCGCGTTTTGAATATCCTGCAACGCCCAGCCGTTTTGCGGCGCGCCGAATAAAATAGCGCGGGCGCCGCAGACGACGGCAACGCTGCCACTGTTTTCAAAGCGTAAAATCTCGGCACGGGTGCTGCTCACGGCGGCAAACAACACCGAAGCGCTCAAGCCCACCGCCACGCAGCCCAGTATTGCAAAGCGCCCCACCGGCGCGGGCGGGCGCTTGGTCAGTACCAGCACAACAAGCAACAGGCCACCCAACAGCCAAACGGTCTGCCACCGCTCGGTAAAGCCGAGCTGCGCGCCCGGCAGGCGTGAGAATGCCCGCGCGATCAAAAGCAGCAGCCGCAGCAGCGCGTTGCAGGGCAGCGCGACAAGCTGCGAGAGCGCCGGTGACACAAAACTTAAGCCCAGCGCGGCCAGCCCCAACAGCATGATCGGTTCGATAAGCCAGACGGCAGCTAGGTTTGCGATAATACCCAATAGCGGAACCAGGCCGAAAATCCAGATGAGCACCGGTGCGGCACCCGCCTGCGCCGCAATGCCCGCCGACAGGCTTTGCAGCAGATACGACGAAACGCCGCCGCGCGGCCGTTGCCCCTGCAAGGCGTTTTGCACCGGCTTTTCGAGTGCTGCCAGCCCCGCTACCGCGCTGAATGAGAGCAAAAACGACACCGAAAGCAGCGTGTAAGGGTTTTGCAGTCCCATGAGCAGCGCCGCCACCATCAAAGAGGTCAGCGTGTCGTTGCGGCGGTTGAGTGCCTCGGCCAGATGCACAAGCGAGAGCATAACAGCGGCGCGGATGATTGAGCTGCCAAGTCCGCTGATAATTGCAAACAGCCAGCAGAACGCCAACGACAGCAGTCCCGCACGCCGGGGCGTGAGGACGCGCGCCAGCAACAGGCTAACGAGGCGGCTGACGAGAATTAGGTGCAGACCCGAAACGACAAGGATATGCGACAGCCCGCTGCCGCGAAAGTCGGCGGTGACGTCGCGCGGCAACCGGCTCTTGTCGCCGGTCAAGATAGCCGAAAGCACGCCTGAGATTCGCGCGTCCTTTGAGAGGGACGCCGCTCGATCGGATAGTTCCTGCTGCCAGATCAGCCGCAGGCGGGTGAACGGATGGGGCGGTACTTCGGGTGGCGGCAGCAGCTTGACCAATCGGCAGCGCAGCATGTCGCCCGAGAAGGGCTGCTCTATTTTGGCGGTACCGCGCAGCACGTCGCCGACGGCGGTCGCCTCTTCGGTGTAGCCGGTCAGCGTTACAGCAAAGGTGCGAGCGGCGCCCTCCGCTGTGATGACGGTACCCTTGCCCGCCCACCGGCAGTAGACGCCACGCGTTTGCCGCTCAGTGACCGTCAGGAGAATTTCTACCGGTTGATCGCCCGATGACAAAACCGGCGACAGATAATGGCGCACACCGGCGGTATACAAAAGGCCAAATGCCGCGCCCAAGACAGTACAGGCAAAGAACAGCACCAGCCCTGTACGCGGCTTAGCATTTGAGAACAGCAGCGCCAAAAGCGTGCTCAAACCACATAAAAGTGCCGCAAGTCCCGACTCAAAACGCAAAAAGACCGCAGCGGAGGACAGAAAGGCAAATCCCATCCAAAACAGCGGTCTTCTCATAAGGCAGTACTCCTTACGCGATATTTAAAATGATTAGCGTGGGAACAGCGGAAGCGGCTCTAAGAAAATGATGTCGTCGCGCTTGGCGGCATCACCCTCGGCGAGCACAGCGGCACAGGCGACGATGTTGCCATCGCCCTTTTCCACAAGTGACTTGAGCGCGTTGAGCGACTCACCGGTCGAGATGACATCGTCGACAATCAGTACCCGCTTGCCCGACAGCGCGTCGAGGTCATTTTTGTCCATATAAAGCGTTTGGATGCTGCTGGTCGTGATCGACTTCACCTCGACCGCGACCGGGTCGCTCATGTAAAGCTTCTTGCTCTTGCGGGCGAGGTAATAGTTCTTGCCCGACTGGCGGCTCATCTCATAAGCGAGCGGAATGCCCTTCGATTCGGCTGTGATGATGACGTCAAAGCGCGGCACCTTCTTAAGCAGCTCGGCGGCGCAGGAAACGGTCAGCTCCACGTCGGAAAACATAATAAAGCCCGCGATCGAAATCTTGTCGTTAAGCGGGCAGAGCGTCAGGTCGCGTTCAAGTCCGGCGACCTTCAGGCGGTAGGTTTCAGCCATGATAGAACCCCTCTTTCAGTTATAGCGGCAAATAAAAACGCGATCAGCCGGGAGGCCACCCAAGGCTGCGCCCGGCCAACAGGTGAAAATGCAGGTGACCGACGGTCTGGCCGCCCTCTTGGCCGCAGTTATTGACGACGCGAAAGCCGTTATCCAGCTTTTCGCGCCGGGCAATCTCGGCGATAATCTCAAACACATGGGCGACCACGGCGCTGTTTTGGGCGGTGATTTCAGCCGCCGAGGCGATGTGCGCTTTGGGGATGACGACGGCATGAAACGGCGCTTTGGGGTCGATATCGCGAAACGCCAGCACCGTTTCATCCTCATAGACCTTGGTGCTCGGAATCTCACCCTCGGCAATCTTGCAGAACAGGCAGTCCATAAAGCTTTCCTTCTTTCATCATACGCAAAGTCCTTGCGGCGGGCGACTGC
>DALYYK010000190.1:0-5799 GCA_031983305.1 Candidatus Fimivivens sp.
TGATACAAATAAAAACCGCAGGAACAAAGCGTTCCTGCGGTTTTGTACAGATAAATAATTATCTCTTGGAGAACTGGGGGGCGCGGCGGGCGGCTTTGAGGCCGTACTTCTTACGCTCCTCATTCTCGGGTCGCGCGTGAGAAGGCCGGCCTTTTTCAGGACGGGGCGCATCTCATCAGAAACCTGCAACAGCGCACGGGAAAGCCCGTGACGGATCGCACCGGCCTGGCCGGAAACACCGCCGCCTGCGACGGTGCAGATGATGTCATATTTGCCGAGCGTATCGGTCAGCGCCATCGGCTGGCGAACAATCAGCTTAAGGGTGTCAAGGCCGAAATAATCGTCGATATCTCTGCCGTTGATGGTGATGCTGCCGCTGCCGGGATAAACTCTGACGCGGGCAACGGAACTCTTTCTGCGGCCTGTGCCGTAGAGATAAGGCTTGCTATCGTACATAATTTTCCGTCTCCTCTCTTATTCGTTCCAGGCCTTCGGCTGCTGGGCTTCCTGGTTGTGGTTGGCGTCGCGGTAGATGCGCACGCGGGTGAGCGCTTTTCTGCCGAGCGTATTGTCCGGCAGCATGCCCTTGACAGCCACCATCATGGCCTTCTCGGGGTTGTTCTTCATCAGCGTGGCGTAGTTGACCTCTTTCAGGCCGCTGACCCAACCGCTGTGGTGACGATAAAATTTGTTCTGAAGCTTGTTGCCGGTCAGAACCGCCTGGGCGGCGTTGATGATGACGACATGGTCGCCGCAATCAACGTTGGGCGTAAAGATCGGCTTATGCTTGCCGCGCAGAATGCTGGCAACGGTGGCGGCGGTACGGCCCAGGGGCTTGCCTGCGGCGTCAATGACATACCACTCGCGCTTGATGCCATCTGCCTTCGGAAGAAAGGTTGACATAAGGTGTTGACCTCCTTAAAATTTGCTTATCTTTTTACAGTGCTTTACTAGTATAGCCATGCGAGGTTAAGCTGTCAAGCCATTATTTTAATTTATCAGCCCACTCTTGCATGTTTTCTCTCGTTATCTCTCTGTTTCTCTTCTATTTTCGTTTTTCATTTTAATTTTTAAAAAATTCAAAAACCGCATTGCAATCACACGCAATACGGCTTTTTGATCAACATTTACCCTTTTGGCGCGCCTATATGCTTTCACAAACAGCCAGAATATAACCGGGGATATCCTCATACAGGCGGTAGATAAAACCCTCGGGGCCTGCCGCGGCTGTGCCGCCGCGCAGCGTAAAGCACGCGTTAAACATATCGGCGGCGCTTTTGCCGGCGGCCTTGAGCCAGCTTTCTTTGAGCGCCCAAAGGCGGATCACATCGCGCTCAAAATCGCGGCTGCCGCTTAAATAACGCTGTTCTGAAGCGGTGCAAAAGCGCGCAATCGCCCGCTGAGAGACCGGCACAATTTTTTGTATATCCACGCCGACCACCCTTTGATCAATAGCGCAGGCCGCGTATTCCCCGCTGTGCGACAGGCTGAAATGCAGCGCGCCGCCAGCCAGATAGGGCTTGCCCTTTTCGGTGTATTGAAGCTCGGCGCTTGGCACGCCGCACCGGCACAGGCCGTATTTGAGCAGCAGCCCCGCCGCCAGCGACGCCGCTCTGACCCGCTCGTCGCGGATGGCGCGCGCTTTTTTTTGCCGTTCAGGCAGGCTTACGGCCATGGCTTGCGCCAGCAGGGCGTCGTCGTATGCGATATGGCAGCACAAAAGCATTGCGTTTCTCCTTTTATCCTAAATGGGCCGCGTGCATAGAATGATATAGTACCGGTGTCAAAATGTATGGGAGGTGATCGGATGGCCCAAGACCCCAATTGCTGCGCCACAAATATGACGATGGCCGCTATTATCATCGGCCTTTCGATCACCGAGAGTATGTCCGCCAACGATCAGAACATTGTGGCCAACCTGCTGTTTGCGGCTGCGCAGGCCATTTCGACCCGCGCGTCGCTGGTCGGCGGTCAGGGCGGGGCGGAGACACCTTCTATTTTAAACGTACAAAATACACAATAGCATAAACTCAATTGACATATCAGGCAGCAAATGGTAATATAGACAGATCAGAAGCGGCGGCTTCGGGCCAGTTTTGGCAGCGTGTAGAATCGCGGGACAGTAACCTTACATATAATAAGGTTGCTGTTTTTTTATACGCGCCGTTTTTCAGGTGGGGAGTGTTTTTATGATGAACGATCTGCAAAAGCAAAAGTTATGCCTGCGCGTCTCATGGGTGACGATTATCGGTAATATGCTGTTGACCGTCGCCAAGCTGGCGGCGGGTATTATCGCGCATTCCTCGGCGATGATCTCCGACGCGGTGCATTCCGCTTCGGATATCGTCAGCACCGTCGTGGTCATCTGGGGGGTGCGCCTATCCGCGCAGCAGGAGGACGCCGAGCACCCCTACGGGCACGAGCGCATGGAATCGGCCGCTGCCGTGGCGCTGGCGGGTATTTTGATGGCCACCGGCCTTTATATCGGCTTTGGCGGTGTCAAAACGATCTTAACCGGCCTTTCAGGCAGCTTTGTCGTGCCGGGGCGTCTGGCACTGGCGGCGGCGGTGGTTTCGATCGCCATCAAGGAGCTGATGTACCGCTACACCCGCGACGCGGCTAAAAAAGCCGATTCGGCCTCGCTGATGGCCGACGCATGGCACCACCGTTCCGACGCGCTATCCTCGGTCGGCTCGCTGATCGGTATCGGCGGCGCGCTGTTGGGCTTTCCGATTATGGACCCGATCGCCTGCGTCGTCATCTCGCTGGTCATTGTCAAGGTCGCGTTCGACATCGCCCGGCAGGCCTTTGACCAGCTCTTGGACCGCGCCTGCGAGCCCGCGCTGCAAACACAGATGCGCGGCGTGGTGCTGGCCCAGCAGGGCGTTATTCAGGTCGACAGCCTGACCACCCGTAAATTCGGCGCAAAAATTTATGTCGACGTCTGCATTGCGGCGGACGGCGCTTTAAGCGTTAAAGAAGGGCATGACATCGCGCAGGCGGTGCACGAGCAGATTGAGCTGCATTTTCCGGCCGTTAAGCACTGTATGGTGCATGTCAACCCTTACCCGCTCAACGACGCGTCCTTATAGCCGGAGCAAACGCCGTATCAAAACAGGTGTAATGACCGCATTACGGTTATTATACCTGTTTTTTACGTGGCTGACCAGTATTATCATTGCCAAATCACCCCGACGTCTTTATGCGCCTGGCGCAATCTTTTTTGTCATCCCGCTGGCGTTATTCTTTTATTCCGGTATGGGATATGCTAGAATAAGGTGACTATCCCGTGAAATTTTGGGCGGAAGTTGGCAACAATACGCCCTGATTTATACACTAATTGACCGGATACATTTTACAGACGAAAGGAGCAGGGCGGCATTTGGATAATATTATCACCATCAAGAGCCTCTCCAAAACATACCGCGTCGGGGCTGAAAAGGTCAAGGCGCTGAGCAATATCAACCTCGCCATCGGCAGGGGCGAAATCTGCTGCATTCTCGGCACCTCGGGCTCGGGAAAATCCACACTGTTAAACCAGCTGGCCGGACTTGAAAAGCCGACGGCGGGCAGCGTTTACATCGGCAAAACCAACATCTCGCGCCTCTCGGAGGATCAGCTGGCAGGCTTTCGGCAAAAGTATATCGGTTTTGTGTTCCAGTCCTATAACCTGATTCCCTCAATGACCGCGACCGAAAATGTGGCCATGCCGCTGTTGTTCCGCGGCGTTTCGCGCGAGGTGCGCGACCGCGAATCGTTGCAGATGCTCAAAAAGGTGGGCTTAGGCAACCGCGCGCGGCACAAGCCCTCTGAGATGTCGGGCGGCCAGCAGCAGCGCGTAGGCATCGCGCGGGCCTTTGTGGCAAAGCCAAAGATCGTCTTTGCCGACGAGCCGACCGGCAACCTCGACAGCCGCACGACGCTTGAGGTCATGCGCCTGCTCATCGAGATGGCGCACGAGCACGGTATCACCTTTGTGCTGGTCACCCACGATAACGAGCTGGCACGCTACGCCGACCGCATCATCACGATACGCGACGGCTTTATCGTCAGCGACGAGACCAACGCACACCCCGCCTATCTTGACCCCGTACCGAATGACGAAGGGGCGGTCAAGATGCTGCCGGTATCAGATGACACAACGCAAAAGGCGCTGCCGCCGGCCACTGAAAATGCAGACACCGCGCAGGCCAATGCGGCCTTTGCGTCCGATAATGATATCTCGCCGTCCGACAGCGCATCAATCGACGACGGCACGCCGGTGCCCCCGACGGGCAACCCCGCAGAGGCTGCCGCCCCGCCTCCGGACGGTGAAAAAGCCGAAGCGGACACGCCGCAAAGCGAATCGGCAGCTAAGACCCTGACGGAGGGCAAAACCGATGAATAACAACAAGGAGAGAACGCACTTGAAAATGATAAAAAGACTGTTTTGTTTAATGGTTGCGGTCATAATGACGGTCTCGATGCTGCCTGCGGCGGTGTTTGCAGCCAGCAAAGAGGTTGTAAGCGTCATCGGCGATTTAGAGGTTTACGGCAACCCGAACTCTCAATACCCTATCGGTAGCGGGTATCGTGTGGAGGTAGTAAAAAACCCCAACGGTCTCACGGGACTCTATTTGCAATTATCTTATCCGGGAACTTCCAACAGAAATTCGGAAATTATTTCACGCTCCCTTTTTGACAGCCAGGACTACGTCATTTATAACGGCCTCACCTTTAAGCGCGACTCCGACAAAGGAAATAAGTGGATCGAGGGGTGGTATTCAACCTTTGGCGTGGCGGACGATGACAGCAGCACCACCGTCAGTTCGAATAACATCACCATGCTTAACATCAGCCGAACCTCCAAAATAGAACGGGGCGATAAGTTTGACGTCACCCTTCAGGTTATAGACTATAACGTGGAGGCCAGTTCGGTCGCGGACAGCGAGACCCCCTACCTGACCGGCTATAACTCCACCGGCTCGTTTGTTTTGCAGGATGCCACCAGCAGCAAAGAGACGGTGCAAATTACGCCAGACACCAAGCACGCAAGCGGAAAATATGCCTTTACCATCAAGCTTTATCTGCAATACACCGGCACCGGCAACACGCTTTCCTTCACGGTCGCCTATAAGGATGTCAACGGCACGCTGCGCACCGTGGACTGCTCCGCTACGATTCCCCGCACGGTGGCTTATATCGATAAAGACGATGACGACGATGACGACGAAAAAGAATCCGACTCCCCCATCCCCTACATTATTGTGGATAACTACTCCTATGGTGGCAATAGTGTGACGGCGGGTGACGAGTTCACGCTGAAGCTGACGCTGCGCAACACGAGCTCCACCCATTCGCTCGAGAACATTGTCATGAATATTTCGCCCATGGGTGTGTTTTCGATGGCCAGCTCGTCAAACACCTTCTTTATTAACCGCTTACAGGCGGGCAGCATCATGGAGCGCGAGATTAAGCTCAACGCCGGGCTGACCAAGGTGACCGACGACAAGGACGCCAACTCGATCGACATTAAATTTACATATCAATATGCCGGAACCGACGTTAAAAAGCTCGAGTCGGGCACCTCGAACGAGAGCATCACGCTGCCGGTCGATTTCCCCGACCGGTTCGAGCTGGGTATTCCAGAATCGGACGACATGGCCTTTGCGGGAGAGGACTTTTATGTCTCGGTACCGATGGTCAACAAGGGCCGCAGCGGCGTTTATAACCTCACCGCTTTTGTGCGCGGCGACGGCATCAAAAATCAGGGGCAAACCCAATATATCGGCAACCTGGCCGCCGGTACCGAATCGAGCG
>DALYYK010000191.1:0-5773 GCA_031983305.1 Candidatus Fimivivens sp.
CCGAGATTTTCGAGATGCGAAACGCCGCCACCACGCCGCCGTCCAGCGTGATATAGCCGTTGCCGTCATGCCCTGCGGGAATGCGCGAAAGCTTGATCTTTTCCATAATTTATTCCTCCTCTTATCTGACGCGAACGGTGATGTTCGCCTTTTCCATGCTGTCCACCGGCTTGATGCGCAGGCTCACCATAACGGTGTCCTTGTCCGCACCGGCGGCGACGGTCACATCGTCGGCCACAAAATCCTCAAGGGCGTTCTGGTTCTGCAACGCGGTCATATAGTCGCAGATGCTCGCCTTAAAGCGGTTGCGCCCATCGGCGTTGTTGTGCTCGGCCCCCGCGAACGACGCGTCGAACACCGCCTTAATGTCGCCGCACACGCCGTCGATGACGCGCAGCACGCGGTTTTTGGCAAAATCCTTCTGCTTTTGCACCGTGTAGGTCACGAGCGTGTTGATGTCGCTCTCAACCTTGGCCCTGCCGTTGTTGAAAATAAAGCAGCCGAGGCCCTGATTCTTATAGACAAGCTGCTGCGAGCGCGTCAGCTTCTCGGTGACGTTGTCGGCCCCGTCGTAGCTGTCGTAGGTCAGCGATTCGTTGACCGCCGCCGCAGCCGTTGCGCCCGCAGCCCAAGCCGAGGCCATGTTTGCGTCGATGCGCGTGCCGTCGGTGAGGATGACGCCGTTTGCAAACGAGATGATCCCCTCGCAGTCGGCCGGGAAATTGCCCACGCAGGCCTGAATGAACTTATCCTCGTCGTCGCGCTGGTGCTTGACATAGTCGACGAGCTTCTGCTTGATGGCAACATTGTCGCCGGTGTAGGCAATGGTCTGGAATTCCTCGATTTTAAGCGCCTCAAGGAAGGCGTCGTACGCCGTGTCGGCCACCGTGCCGTCGCTGCCGCCCGAGAGCGTCACCGTCGCGGCGGCCAGCGCGCCCTCGCCCGAAAGCGCCACAAACGCGTTGGCCTTAAAGGCGGCGGCATCCGCTACAAGCTGCGTATCCGCAACACTGCCGCCCACAAAGGTCTTGATCTGCCACAGGTTGCCCGATTTTGCGACCACCACGCTGATCGCGTTGCCGCGCGCGCCCTGCTTGGCCGCCGTCACGGTCAGGTTTTCGCTAAGCGTCGCCGTCGCCCGCGCGCCCCCGGCGCACAGCGGATAGACGAGCGCCTTGGAAGCGCGTTTCATCATCTCGCGCAGCTCAAGTAGGTCATCGAGCATGTACCCGAGCTTTAAGAACGCCGAATCGTCGGCGTTGAAGGGGATCAGCGTCCCCTCCTCATACCAGTCGAGCGACAGCGCGATTGCCGCCGTGCCTCTGGCCCCCGCCTCGATCGCCAGCGTCTTCTCGCTGTAAACATTGATGGTTGCGCCTGTTAATTGTGCCATAGTTTTGTCTCCTTTTCGTTTTGATGTTGATCGTTTTGATGTTGATAAATGTAAGTGCGCCGCAGTGCGGCTGCATTAAACCCTCCGCGGCCTTTGCGATGCCGCGGCTTTACAATATGGCGGATATCGCATCCTCTGCCGATATTAAAACACCGGCTTAAGTTGCGCCGTACAACGCCGCGTTCGGGCCGCCCCGCCCTCGCGTTTTCTTCATGCTTTACTTTCCCGCCTGACTCAGCAGCAATGTTTGCATGATGCCCTCGGCCAACCCGGCGGCGTCTTCGCGGCGCAGTGCGAACCGAATCTCGCCGTGTGCCGAAGCGCCGGTGTCGGTGCGCTCGGCGGTGGGGCTGCGGGTGCAAAAATCCGCGTCGTCGCCGTCAACCGCTTGCAGTGCGTCGAGCATAGCCTGCATGGCCGCCTCGTTTTCGCCGTCGTCCTCAGCTATTACCGGCAGATAGCGGCACTGCGCCTCGACGGCGATCTGCTCGACGCTGCCCAAGCCCTGCCGCGTCTCAATTTTGCCAAACCGCACAAACACGGCGGGCGCCGTCACCCCCTGCGCCTGCGCCGAGGAATAGACCGTCGCGCCCGGCAGCGCCTCGGCCAGCGCGCCGCAAAGCGTCAGCTTGCACAGGTCAAACGCGGTCAGCGCCTGTGCCGCGCGGCGTACGAGCAGCCCCGCGTCGAAAATAATTGCCATGGCATAACCTCCTTTCGGTTAAAGTAAGTCCATGACTTGGTATACTGGGTTATTGCCGTCATGTGGCAATGTTGTCTTGCGTTATAAGGAACGGCCGCCGGATAAGCGCCGTCGCGCGGGCGGCGTATGTTGGCTGTGCGTAGCATACAAAGCCTATAGAGATTCACCGCTTAAAAAGCCTCAGGTTGAGGCGCTTAATGAATGGGCCCTTTGGGCCCCCACCGCTTTGTGCGGCGGCGCGCCGCGCGCGCGGCGCGATTCATTAAGCGCCGCCCTGCGGGGTGCGGATGCTTTCTTGCGCATCGGGGGTTGCTTTTATAAGGCGGCGGCGTTTGTGCGCTCACGCTGTTCTATAAAGCATATCCAGTGCGCTTATCTGTCGCGCCCAGACGCACAGCATGCGGTACGATTTGAACCACGCCGCACGGCGCGGCATCATTATGACACCGGATTCACCCTTCACTTTTCGCCTGAATCTCCCCGCCAAGCCAGCCCCTTCGCCGCATATCTGCCGACCTTAGGCGATCTCGACGCCGTCGAGCGCGACGGCAACCCCCAGCGCGCCATAATCGGGCAGCCCCGCCCGCCCGCGCACCGTCTGGCCCGCGTGGATTACGCTGATCAAATCGCCCGGCTTGACGGTGATGTCGGGGCTGAAAAAGACGGTGTAGCCCGCCGCCGCCTGCGCCTGCGCGGCGGTCTGCTTGAGCGACGCGGCGCGCCGCGCCCCAAGCCCCCTGCGGCTTGAGAGATGGCAGCGCACCCCGTCATAGACCGTTTCGGTTACGGTGCTGTTGGTCGCCGCGTCAATACGGGTGCGCAAAATAACGGCGGTGTCATCCTGCATGGTCAAGAGCGCCGACAGCGCGGCGGCCCCGCCCGGAATAGACATCTCGATTCCCCCCTGCTTTCTTTAATAGGGCTGGGCGGCAAAAGCGCTGCCCAGCCCCGTCTTGGTTAATAGGCCGTCAGCCCAGCCGCCGATAGCGGTCAGCGACCGCTTTGCACTCGGGTGGCAGGCCCTCACGCGGCTGCGAGAAGCTGATGGTGCGATCCCCCTCCGAGATACTCGTCACCCGCCCTGTGCCCGCGTCAGCATTTAGCGCCAGCAGCGCGCCAGTCAGTATCAGCCAGCCATAAAACAACCCATCGGGCAGCGGGGCCAATTCCGTCAAGCCGCAGTAGGCCGCTAGCTGAAGTCTGGCCTGCTCGGCGGCGGAGCGCGCCTGCGCCTCGGTTGCGCCAGACAGCAGTTCTCTAAGCGAGAGCTCCGCGAGCAGCGCTGTCACATCACACGCCATGGCGCTTTCCCTCCTTTGGCTTTCGCGCAAGCCTTTTCGGGAGCTGTGCGCCTACCGGCGACAGCACGATAAATCCCCGCTGCAAAAAGCGCGGCAGCTCACCATCGGGCACGAGGCGGATCATCCCGCCATTTTTTACATACGTCATGTCCATCCCCCGCTTTAAGCGCGCGCGGTGGCCTTGGTGTGGATGTAGATGCCCGCCGTCTCGTTATCCTTAACGATGAGATCGTGGTGCGCGCGATAGAAGATATCGTACGCGTCGGCCGACTGATTGGCCGCGGGCTCGACAATCTTCGAAAACCGGCGTTTGATGATGCCGTGCAGCGCGTTTTTGTCGGCGTAGACAAAGTTGATGTCGCAGCTCGTCCCCGCGATGGGCGTATAGCCGCCCACCTTCTGGTCGGTGCTGCTGCCATCAAGCAATGCGATATGGGTCATAAAGCGGGACTGCGGCACGCGGATGACCGGCGTAACGCCGTCGAGCAGCACGACGCGGCGGTCGATATCGCCCGAGTTGGCCCCAACGTCAAGCCTGCGCGCGATCACCTCGGAGGATTTGAGCAGCGCGTAAAAATCATTGGTGCAAAACAGCACGCGTCCCTCGTCGGGAACCTCATTTTCGTTGAGCGTGCGCTCTGCCGCGTCAAACAGCGCCAGCGGCTTGGCGGCGCTGTCAAGATTGGCCTGCACGACGGCGCCCTTTGAGCCCGGACGCGAAGCGGCGTCGAAGATTTCAGCAAAGCGGATTGCGTCGATCTCGGGAATCTCTCGCGTGCGCAGGTATTGCAGCGCGACCTGACGGTAGAGATCAAAGGCAGCCTCGTCATCATCGAGCACGTCGATGCGGAACTTTCTGCCGCGGTCGTACTTTAAGGTGTGCTCCTCGAAGGAGGCCGCCACGCCACCCTGTGCGTAGCCGAGGTCACGGTCGTAGTCGCCCGCGCCATCGACGGCAATCTTCGGCAGCTTAATCGTCCTGGCTCCGGCGAACTGACTCGCGAGCGCCGCATCGTCCAGCATCGCGGTGACCGCGCCACGACGGTAAACCTCGTCCAAAACGTCTAAAAACCTGGTCGCCTTTTCGGTAAAAGTGTTCATGATATACTCCTTTTTTGTTGTTATGGGTGGATGTTCGTGCATTTTCTGTTTCGCTTAAATGTGATATGCGCCATGTCGGATGAATCCCCGCGCCTTGGGCGCGCTGTTTGCGGTCGGTTCGCCTATCATCAGAATGCCAAAAGAAACCGCGTCCCACCGCGTCGCGGACGGTGGCGCGATGTCGCCCATGCTGCGCACCCCGGCGGTCGGCGGCCCGCCCCGGGTGCGCACAGCGGTGTGGACACGCCGCGCGTTTTGTCGGGCATGTTTATATAGGCTAAAACACGACAAAATAGCGGCGTTGTACGGCAATCCGCCAAGCGGATGCTGTCGCCACAGATAAGGCAAGCCGTTTAATGGCCGGGGATTTTGTCTGTATTGGCTCTTTTGCGGCCTGCTTTTTCACAGACTGAAAACACGACAAAATAACGGCGTTGCGCTGCATCCAATAGGCGCAGCCGCCACCGTCCTCCGCGCGCACAGAGCGGTAGGCGCATTCACCGGCGCGCAATGCCAAAGCGCGCTGCCGCTACTGCGCCGCAACCGGCAGGCCCGCTTCAAGCCGCCATTTGGCGGTGTCGTCGCCGGCCGACCCGACCCCGCCGCCCGAGGGCGGCGGCGGATTTTGCGCCGCGCCCCCGAACAGAAACGGGTTCTCACGCATGACCGTCTCAAGCTGGGCGTCGAGCCCAACAAGCCGCTCACCCTCAAGCGCGATACCCTCGAGGTTTAAAAGCGCCTTGGCTGCGGTCAGGTTTTTGGCCTGCGCCCGCGTCAGCGCCAGCGCAATGCCCGCATCCTTCTGCTGAGCCAACAGCTGTGCGCCAAACGCCTTGGCGTCCTGCGCGCGCCCGGCCAACACCTCCTGAAGCTGTGCCTCAAGCTCGGCGTACTGCGCCCGGCCGACATATTGTCCCCCAGCCAGATTGGCGAGTGTCAGCTCCTCGCAGCCCTGTAAGGCCTCCTCCAGTGCGCTGTAGGTCAGCGCCCGGTCGCCAAACAGCTTTTTGAGTTCTTGCATTTTTTGTCCTTTCCCGCCGCGTATCGATTCTTCGCGCGACGATCGTGCCGTTTAAACGCCCACACGACAGGCATTTTTGCACGACAAAGGGACGGCTGCGCATCATCCGCGTCCGTCCCTTTGTTGTGTGCCATTTCTGACACCTACATCCTATCACGGATGCGATGTGGCTTTCTATGGTCAGTTTGGCGCAATGCCTAAAATCAGGGGGATTCGCGCCCGCCCTTTTCATCCACTGTTATTTATGCTAAGAT
>DALYYK010000192.1:0-5756 GCA_031983305.1 Candidatus Fimivivens sp.
CGGTACCTCTCCGGCTGACAACATCAAGCCAAGTCCTAACAATGCATGATCCTTGAGCACCATAAGCCCAGCGGTGAGGATGGCGGCTTGCAGAAAGGCAGTGAGGCACAAACCGATAATCTGCTTGCACCACCGTATAAATTCGTCGGTGTAGCCGCGCGGGATCGAGAACATGTATAAGCTGCCCACGGCAATCTGAATCAGTAAAATGCCCCCGCGTTTAAGATTTGCAAAAAACACTTTGATAACGGCGTATCCCATCATGATAATCATAAAGAGCAGCATGATGGGGCTGGTGATGGTTGAAAGACCGCCGAATATACCCGAACCCATAGCGCCGCCAAGGTCTGCCGAGGCGCCAAGCTCCGTCATGATACCTGACGCAAATTCTCCGAAACTGCCGCCATAGCCGGTGATGCCTGCCGTGAGGCTGCTCTGGAGATCGACCGAGAGCTTGAACAGTTCTATAGGCACAGTGGTAAACAGAGATACGGCCATGAAGCCCTTGATGGCGTCGACGGCGGCATCCTTGACGCTGCCCCGGCCGTACTGATAGTCCATGCCGGTTTCAAAGCAGGAGACCACCAAGCCGATCCCATAGAGCGCCCAAGCCAGAGAGCAGAAAAACAGGACAATAGACTGTACCCAGCTCATCTCAAACAGCTCGACGCCTATATTACCCATCTGCGCGAAGAAGTCGGCGAGAAAGCCGACGATGTTGCCATATAGCCAATCCAGAAACTGATCCATGACATTGCTGAGAATAAAGTCCCATATAAACATAAAAATTCACCCCCCTTTTCTGATTTCTTCGCTTATATACGAAAATCACCGGTCTGTCTTTTCAGACAAACCGGTGATTGATTTAGTACCCATACTAAATGACAGGGTCTCCGTTAAAATAGGCCCAACGCCTCTCTAACGTATCGATATGATAAAAATCGCTCACCTGATATTCCTCAATCAGCGCTTTAAATTGGTCTATGTCGATGGAAAAATGTGCTGCGAAGCTGTATACATCACTGCATAGTCCGGCGGCGCTGCGCTCTCTGATCCAACTCTCAAACGCATCGGAACCAACATAACGAATAAGCTCTACCGGGTGTATTTCCTCCCAAAACAGGTGGCTAAACTTTACACAACCAATGCCGCCGTTTCCTCGCACCACATCCTTTTCCTGATCGGATAATGCTTCAAACCACACCTTTTGCCTCTGGAGGAATTGCCAATCTCTTTCCTCAAGGCCCTGATAGTAGACAACCTCTCCGGTTTCATCCTGCTTCGCTCCGCTGTTGAAATAGGCGTATCGCCGCGCCACCTTGTCCATATCATATACGGATTCGCCCTCATTGAGCAGCCGCTTTAACTCCTCAAGATCAATCGAGAAGCGTTCGGCAAAGCTATAGATATCGGTACACTTCTCATCTAACGATTGCTCGCTTACCCACACCTCGTACCGGGCCTGACCGGCGACGCGGATCAGCGAACGGGGAATGTTGTGCTCCCATGGGATGTGAACCAAACGCAGGCAGTGTATGTGCGGGAGCGCTACCGCCGATAGCCGTTCCTCAAAGGACAGCGCGCCCAGCGCTTCTCTTTCTTCCTGTAAATATGTCCACTCTGACTCAGTCAGCCCCTCGGGATAGACAGCCTCCTCAGCGGTAAGCATCTCTTTTATATCCTCTGTTTGCACCAACAAGGGCGGCGTGCACACGACCGTGAAATTTTCCTGTAGCGTTGGCGCGTTAGCTGAACAAAGCAACGCCATCATAAGCCAAGCGGCGGCATATTTTAGCATACAAACCCTCCTGACACAAATTATGCTATCCACTTTATTGTATCTTAACTGGATAGTTTTGTCGACGTCTGAACACATGGTGTTAAGCGCGGACCGTTCGGGTGTTTGTGGATAGAACCGGCGGTATATGGTATGATATTATCATCAGGAGAGTATTCGAGGGAGGTGGCAGAAGGTGAGCGATAAGATTAGAACCTATATCTCAATAGACCTAAAATCATTTTATGCCTCGGTCGAATGCATTGAGCGCGGGCTTGATCCGCTGACCATCAATCTGGTTATCGCCGATATGAGCCGTACCGAAAAAACCATCTGCCTCGCCGTTTCTCCATCCCTCAAGGCATATGGCATTTCAGGCAGAGCAAGACTGTTTGAGGTCGTTCAAAGGATCAAGGAGGTAAACGCGTCAAGGCTGCGCAGCGCACCGGGCCGTGTCTTTTCGGGCGCATCCTATAACGACATCGAGCTCAAGTCCTCGCCGGATCGCTCGGTGGACTACCTTGTGGCGCCGCCAAGGATGGCGCTTTATATTGATTACAGCACACGGATCTATAATATTTATTTAAAATATATCGCGCCCGAAGACATTCACGTCTACTCGATTGACGAGGTGATGATCGACGCCACCAATTATTTGGCCGGCTACAATTTTTCAGCGCGTACGTTGGCCACCAAGATGATTCTGGATGTGCTTAAGGAGACCGGCGTTACGGCAACAGCGGGAATCGGCAGTAATCTGTATCTGGCCAAGGTCGCGATGGATATCCGCGCCAAGCATGTTCCAACCGATGAACATGGTGTTCGGATCGCCGAGCTCGATGAGATGAGCTACCGCCGCCTGCTCTGGTCGCACCGTCCAATCACCGATTTTTGGCGTGTGGGCAGGGGTTATGCCAAGAAGCTTGAAGCATATAAGCTTTACACGATGGGCGATATCGCAAGATGCTCCATCGGGAAACCTACCGATTACAACAATGAGGATCTACTGTACCGACTGTTCGGCGTGAATGCCGAGCTTCTGATCGACCACGCCTGGGGCTGGGAGCCTTGCACGATGGCCGATGTTAAAGCCTATAAGCCAAGCACCAACAGCATTGGCTCAGGGCAGGTGCTGCAATGCCCTTATTCCTTTGATAAAGCTAAATTGATTGTGCGCGAAATGACCGAGCTGTTGACACTGGATCTGGTGGACAAACGACTGGTGACCGATCAGCTGGTTCTGACGGTCGGCTACGACATTGAAAATCTGGCAAACCCGGCGACAAAGAAAGCCTATCGCGGGGAAATCACCACCGACTCTTACGGACGCGCCGTGCCGAAATCCGCACACGGAACAGCCAATCTCGGCAGGCAGACCGCCTCGACAAAACTGATCCTGGATGCTGTTACAGCGCTTTTTGAGCGTATTGTTGATAAAAATCTGCTTGTCCGAAGGCTCAATGTCACGGCGAATCATGCAATCAATGAAGCGGATGCCCAAAAGGCGGAGCGCTTTGAACAGCTCGATCTCTTTACCGATTACGAAGCCGTCCGTGCCAGAAAAGAAGCCGAAGACGCCGAACTCGCGCGGGAGAAGAGCATGCAGCAGGCAATGCTGGTGATCAAAAAGAAATATGGCAACAACGCCATTCTGAAAGGCATGAATCTGGAGGAAGGCGCGACCACAATGGATCGCAAC
This sequence comes from Candidatus Fimivivens sp., assembly GCA_031983305.1. GTDB lineage: Bacteria > Bacillota > Clostridia > Oscillospirales > Ruminococcaceae > Yanshouia. The sequence continues at coordinate 3,477 of DALYYK010000192.1, forward strand.
AGGCAAATTGGGGGGCACAAGGCATGACGAGCGCATATGACGATATCATCCATCTGCCGCATCCTGTTTCCACAAAGCATCCACGCATGAAGGCTATTGACCGCGCCGCTCAATTTTCCCCCTTTGCCGCATTGGTCGGTCATGGCGCCGCCATCAAAGAGACCGCTCGATTGACCGACACAAGAATAGAATTGGACGAGAGCGTTAAGGATGAGCTAAGCCGTAGGCTGCAAATTATAGCGGAGTGCGTCAAAGAGAATCCCGAAGTTGAAATCATCTATTTTCAGCCCGACGATAAGAAAGCGGGCGGCGCCTATATCACCGCTTTTAATGCCGTGAGAAAGATTGACGGGTATAAGAGGGTGGTTATAATGAATGACGGTATGACGGTCCCAATTGATGAAATAATCAGTATTGATGGGCAAATCTTCGATTCTTTGAAACTGTGTTCGTATGACGAGTAAACAACGTCGGTCTAAATGATCGAGCAGTCTGACTCATGTAAATGGAGCAGGCTGCTTTTCAAATGGCGTCTTTATCAGCCAAAGGTCATTTCATTGGTGTGAGAACCCTCTTTGCGCTCTTGGCCACGGCCAAGCAGCGGCTCGGGATAATCGGCTGCAAAACTAATCAGTTGGGTAAGCTGTCTCTGATCGTCTGCGTCGTCTAAACGCGTTAGGGTATTAAAAAGGTTCCATATTATCGTCTGGGTTGCTTCCGCAGACCTGTATTTCAGGTCCGCAGGAATGGGTATTTCTGCTTTCGCCTGTTCGATTTCCTCCAATAATTCTTCTGGGTAGCTATGCGGTATTTTCCATGCCTTAGCGATAAGGCGAATACCCTGTTCGTATAAGGCAACCTCTTGAGTCGTATCCATTTCTATTTTAGTCAAATGGACAGCCTCGTTTGTGAGATGCTCCATCAGCGACAGCGGATCTACTGCTATGTTGTTGTAGTTAGTCAAAAGAGCCATCCTTCTTTCTTTTATCCATTTTGGGATTTCAGTTTCCAAGATGCGGTTATCCGTTTGCTGTTTTTCTACAGTGCCGGATCCTCAAAACTATCCGGACATAATAAAAAAGAGCTGTGTCTCTAGCACAGCTCTTTCGCTTTGTTCTTCATTTTTTACAGCATCTTCATGCCCGGTTGCGGCTCCTGCCGTAGCTGTTGCATAATCTCATGGATTCGGTCCGCGCCGTTCATAATGAAGCGCGAAACAATGCTCTGGTCTATATCCATCACAACACCGGTCCGTGCGGAACACTGTGCAACCATATCCCATGTCGGCATTGGCAGCTCCTCAGCCAGCCGCAGAGCGCGCTCATCCTGCAGCAGCTCCGCGTATAGGGCGATCAACTTGTCGTTCTCACGAGCCAGATTCTTAGGGATGCCCCTTGCGAAAAGTGCGATGTTGTTATCAAAATTGGGAGCCATCGTGAGGATTTCCCCCGTCTCCACATCCCGCAGAACGCCATAGTTTTGGGTGTGCCGATCCATGTTAAAGCAAAGCGTGTCCAGATAGATGATTTGCAGGTACTGTGCGGCCAGCGCGGGAGAGAGATTCCAAAAGGCATCAAAGTTGACGCGATAGTCCTCGTTCTCGCCCACGATGCTCTCAGCGGATTCATAGTTTACCGCTGCGCCGTTTGTAAAGTCGGGGCTGATGACCGTGTCGCCATCCAGCCGGTATTCCGCCATCGGGAAACCCAGCGCCTGACCGAGCCAACAGATGAACAGTTCCGAGAAGAGCTCCAGCGCGTTGCCCCTTTTGACCATCGCCCACCGTCCGTTTTCCAGCCGCCAGCATTTTTCAAAGCTGCCGGTGTTGGTCAGCTCCGGCGTGTGGGAATAGGGCTGATTAAAGCTGTCGGGGTCGCCGGTGAGCGCCAGCTTGTCGAACAGATTCTTCTTGAAGCGCACATCTTCATAGCGCAGGGTGCCCCGCTCTCCCGAAACCAATAGGTGTCGGTGATTGTAGCGGCATGTACTTTGAGAGCCACTTCCGCATCCTCGGCGTTGCTGATGCGCAGCGCCTTTTTTAATAGACGGGAGTTGGTGCGGTGCGAGTCGATGGCGCGGCCGCTCAGCCATGCCTCCACATCCCCTGTGCGTTTCAGGAACAGGGGCAGCAGCGCTTGGTCGGAATCTGTAATGATACCGTTTTCAATACGCACGATCGCCTTGTCGCGCGACAGGATCTCGCCATTGATATTCAGCATTTTTGCTGCTCCTTTCCTTATCTATATTGATTTATTATATACCGCTGATATGGTGAAAGTA
>DALYYK010000193.1:0-5741 GCA_031983305.1 Candidatus Fimivivens sp.
CGACAATAAGCATTTTGATATCTTCCGGTAGCTTCTCCAACAACTTGCATGTGTATTCCATGGCAGTTGCGGTAGGCGTACCGCCGCCGCTTGTGAGGTTTGCAAGGCGATATCGGTCAAGCTTATCCGCGTTGCGCAGGCTCACAAAAACATCCATGGAACAATCATGAGCACTGCCATGAAAACCGGATATGAAACACGGAATATCTAGACTGCGGCAAAAGTCCTCCATAACGATTGCCGTTTGCATAGACGCCCGAAGATTCTGTGAATTCATACTTCCCGACTCATCAAGAAGCATTGCCACGGCCATCTTAGGCTTTTCTACCGGCAACCGATTGCGGCTGAAGATTCTGCCATCCTGTCGATAAGCATCTCGCGCCTGTATCCTTCTGCCGAGAAGCAGGCCATTGAGCGTTCCTCCTTCACGGCGGTCTTTAATGACCTGTTGAATCTGCCGTTGAAGGTTTTTAGACACGAGGCGCAGCTCGTTGAAGTTGCGATTGTATGCTGCCTCTGCTTCCTGAGAGACTTCGCTGCCGCGGCATATCGTTATTCCGGAATCGGCCGCGTTTTGCATCTCAGAGGTGTGCTGCTTTTCCATGGCAACCGCTTTTTGCTCGTTTTGTGCCTGATGGGATAAAGAGTCGAGCAGGTGCTTTGTTCCGCCGTCCACTCCTTGATTCCCTCCAGATTTGCCATTACCTTTGCCATACTGGCTGAGCTGTGAAGCGGCATTGGCCAAAGCTTCCTTTTCCTCTTTTGAGAGCTGAGAAGTGTCTAGCGGCGCCTGAGTATTCTTTGGAATTGCGGATGCGGTATTTTTCGCAGTCTTTTGTATCGCATCAATGACCTTTTGTAAATCGCCTGAAGATATTTGATTGCCTGAGGACCCGTTGCCGCCTGTACCGCTACCGTTTGACGGTTGACTGCTCTGATTTCTGTTCTGAGCCGCTTGATTTTGAAAGCTCTGCATTTCGTCCCTGATGTACGGCCACATGATAGCAAGAATCTTATTTGTTGCCTTGAATCTGGCGTGAACGGCGCTATCATAGCTAAATCCAATGCATATACATTCCTCCACATCAGGTGCATCCTGATATCTGCATACCGTCAACGGACGGCGGCTGCACTTGTTTCAACTTTCCTGCTGGCAGCCTACGAGCGTTGTTCGCCCGTAGGCTGCCGCATTTACACGCATCATTTCATTTATTATGTTGTGTGTTTCTTGTTAGATTTGCTAGGTCCAATGCATATACATTCCTCCACACCTGACATTCAATGTGGCCGACTTCGAGGCCCTTTTCCACTCGAGGACGGCGGGTAATCCACCCGCCGGCAGCCGCATTACATCTCAATTAACTATCTTGCTAAGTCCAATGCATGATACGTTCCTCCTATGTCTTATGGCCTTCAGACAGGTGCCGACGTCAAGCGGTTACACATTTTCAATCATCAAAGTCTTCATCCGCTTCATCGAAATCACCCCCTTTCACTTCACCATGCGCTAAACATGAACGATTAGCACAGCTTTTGCTTTCTATTTCAAAAGGGGAGGTCATCATCATCCAGAACCATGAAATCCGACGAATAGGACGGAACTGCCGGATGAGCGGGCGCCGGTGCGGTATACGCCGCAGCGGGTGCAGGCGCACCGGTATTTCCGGGTTCTCTTGCGTTCCCCTGACCAAATTCCCATTCCTGAAGCGCGAAGCTGACCTTGGGAGGCGGGTAGTTGCCATTTGAATCCTTATCCGGTGACGGCATACTGATTCGGCAGGTAACAACAATAGCTGTCCCTTTCTTTACCCCTGCCTTGCGCATGCTGTCAAGCTGCTTTTCGGTGATGAAAATAGGCAGGGAGTTGGTCTTCTTTTTTTCGCCATATCCGTCGTCGTTTGCAAGGTTAAAAATCCCGTAACGGCGGTCGCCGCTGGTATTTTCCCGGATATCTCCAAAAAGGCGCCCTGAAAACATACATTTGTTCACTTTTATATCTCTCCTCTTTTAATGTTTATTTATACCGGGCATCTTGCTTATTTTCGCTATTGCCTCCTTCAAAAACATCATTATTTATTAAAAAAGGCATCGCAAGACCCTATAAATAAACTGACAGTTGGTCAGCCTGCTTCAGGGCCTACGATGCCTTAAAAACTTAAAACACACAACGCTTTCTCCAAGCGATGAACCTTACATAAATAAGTATAATGTCTTTTGCTTATTTTTTGATGAAAAATTTTTAAAAATACAATTTTTTTAAAAGTTAAAATCACTCAGCTTTATGTGCGGCTTGGTTTTGCGAATTTTTGCAAATTGTTTATTTATTTTTTGCCGTATCGCAGAGGCGTCGGTGACGGGATGGTTAAATTTCTTGGCACATAACTCGCTAATTTCGCGTAGTTTCAGCGGCTTTCCTCCGTCTAATCCAAACCTTTTGATAATTATAAATTTGTCTTCCTCACTCACTTCGACCCTCAACAGTTCCCGCAAAATCTCATTATTATATAGTTGGCTAAGACCATCGGATACTGAGGGTTCAACAAACGATTCAGGGTGTCCTGTTATCACGGCAATTTCGTCCCTCACGTCCAATACCCTGTAAACACGACCTTCGTATTCCACAAAATGATTGTTTTTCATAGCCCCACAGTTACTACCCCCCAGTTCTTGCCTTTGAGCTGCCAATAGCACCGGGCAATATCAAGCAACTCCATCATCTTTTTGGACCTTGAATCTTTCTGGTGAAGAACATCCAGTATCTTTTCATCACCATTAACATAGAAAATACAAAAATCGGAGATATAGGCTTCCCGTAATATCTCTTTATCGAACGAGTAGCCGTCTAACACCCTGTCCGCCTCATCAAGAGGAATACTACATGCATAAGATTTGATATCGTCCGACCTTTCTAAAAACTCGAACACCTTCTGGTTTTCTGCCTGATAAGCGACATGACATCCGTTCTTTTGGCTGAATGTTTTTCTTACAAAGACCTTCTCATTTTTACTTTGCATGGGTACATCTCCTTAAAATTTACATTTTGTGGATACTCAGGAAAGAAAATATCAAAAAGATTAATTTAATTTATTTCCCGAAAAGTAATTATGCACTAATAAGTAATGCCTATTTTGAGCAAACAGCATAACAAGTTGAAGATTTTCCCCATATAATGGGCGCCCGGGAAAGAAAATAAAATAATTAAATAAATGGAGTATGTGCCCGACATTATTTTTTGCCCACAAATACGCGATATTTTGCCCACAAGTTAAAGCGTTCACAGGTGCTAAAATCATTTCTGTATCTCTGCATCTGTGTCTTTTGACTTACCCTGGTCGGCCGGCTGCGCCGGCCTCACCGCGACCCGGCGCGGTAGAAAACGTTTCTAAGAACATCAATTATTCCTTATGCTTTTAAGCACAAAGATAAACCGATAATCTCTAAACTACTCCCCATACTCAATAGAATAAATCGCATTATAATAAGGTTTTAAGCTGTTAACTCCTTAATTTTTCTCTATACACTTCAATACGTTTCTAATCTTTCCTAAAGCGCGTGAGAGCCCCACGGGCAATGCTGTCACGCTGGCATGAGCGCCGCAGGCGAGTGGCGGAGCGGAGGCCCGGAGGCCGGAGCGGAGCCACCTAACCCATCCAAAAGCACAAAAAAAGAGCGCCATTACCGAAGTAATGACGCTCGTCAGCCCCTTAACAAGTCCGCAAAATTTCGCGGCTTTGTGAGCAAAAAGTTTTGTTGGCTACAATAAGCAAAAATTAAATTGAAATATCGTTGGCGACGCGGTAAAGGTTCATGTCAATGCCCTTGTGCATAGAAAGCGCCTCCTCAATATCGATATCGACGACCTTGCCTTGGCGGTAGACCACGACGCGCTTGCTCTGGCCCTGCTCGATAAGCTCAACGGCATGATGGCCCATGACGCTGGCAATTACGCGCTCCTGAGCGGTAGGGGTGCCGCCGCGCTGCACATGGCCGAGCACGACGGCATTCGTTTCAATGCCGGTGAGCCGCTCGATCTGCTCAGCGATCTCAGGCGCGCTGCCGACGCCCTCGGCCACCATGATGATAAAATTCTGCTTGCCGGAACGCAGCGTGCTTACCATTTTGGCGACCACATCGCGCTCGAGAGAAAATTCAATCTCCGGCACAAGAATCGCCAGCGCGCCGCAGGCGATACCGGCATGCAGCGCAATATGGCCCGCGTGCCGCCCCATAACCTCAATGACCGAGCAGCGGTCGTGCGACTGAGAGGTATCGCGCACGCGGTCGACCATCTGCACCACGGTGTTGATCGCCGTATCAAAGCCGATCGTGTAGTCTGAGGAGGAAATATCATTGTCAATGGTGCCCGGAATACCGATGCAGGGCAACCCGTGGCGGCACAAATCCAAGGCGCCGCGGAAGGTACCGTCTCCGCCAATGGTCACAAGAGTGCCGATGCCGGCCTTCTTGCAGATTTCAACGGCCTTAATAATATTGCGCTCCTCCGAGAATTCGGGGCAACGCGAGGAATAAAGCGCCGTGCCGCCGCGCTGAAGGATCTCGCTGACGCTGCGCAGGTGCATATCCTCCATATCGTTGGCCAGAAGGCCCGAATAGCCGCGCTTGATACCTACGACCGGGAACCCGCGATTGATACCCATGCGCACCACGGCACGCACCGCAGCGTTCATGCCGGGCGCGTCGCCACCGCTGGTTAATATGCCAATCGCCTTTTTTCTGATCATAATAATTCCTCCCACACGATTGATATCGTACAGCGGTCTATTCAACCACCGCTACATTCTGTTCGCCCAGTTCCTCTTTTAAAACCCGCAGCAGCACTCCACAAAGCGAAACCCACATGCTCCGGGGCGCCAAGGTCAGTTGACGGCTTTCTGTAAAGTATACATACACAGGGGTGTCGCCGTCAAATACCGCCATATATTTTTGTGCGCTAAGCCACGACGGCGTCTCCGGCGCGGCAACCTTTAAATACAGCCCCGGTCGTGCGGTTTTGCCGCCGCGGGCCTTTTCTTGTGGCGTCGGCTGTGGATGTTTGTTGGCATAAACGCCGGCCTGTTGCGTGGCATTGCCCATGTCATCCAAAGGACGCGCCTCCTCTAAAATCAGCTTGGGGTCCTCATCCTCGCGGTAAGAGAGCCTGCCGCTTAAAACCACGAGCCGGTCAACGTCGGTCAGCGCCGTATATTGCGAGAGCACCCGTGGAAAAACCAGCACCTCAATGCCGCCGGTCAGGTCTTCGGCCGCAAGATAGGCCATTGTGTCGCCCTTTTTGGTGACAGTCAGCTTTTTGGCGTCGATGACCGCCGCGATGCTGACGCGGGCGTCGTCGCGCAGTGCGTCGGTTTTGCTTTCGGCCGAAGCAATGATGTCCGAGACACGCACGACCGGCAGCGACGCGATCAGCTCGCGATAGGCCAGCAGCGGATGCCCCGATACATAAAGGCCGATGATTTCTTTTTCCATCTTTAAGAGCTGCGAGGGCTCAAACTCGGGCTGCTGGGCAATCAGTTGGTGCGATACATCCTCATCGGAGGAAAATCCGTCAAACAGGTTGACCTGCCCTGAGATATTGGCCTTATGTACCCGATCAATGTCCTCTAACAGCGCGTCGCACCCCGAAAGCAGCGCCCGGCGCGAGAGATTAAAGCCGTCGCAGGCACCGCATTTGATCAGGCTTTCAAGACTGCGCCGCCGCAGGTCAGAGGCATATAGCCGGTTCC
>DALYYK010000194.1:0-5735 GCA_031983305.1 Candidatus Fimivivens sp.
CGCATAATCACGTAACAAGTCTGGATGCGCGCCCACTGACGTTAAGTGGGTAGGTAACGTGCTCACGTGGGGCATACATTCACCAACAACCGTATTCTTTAAGCCCCCTCAGGGGTTTGGGGGTGACGCCCCCCTGTGCCCCTCTGGGGACAGGGGGTTGGGGGTGGGAGCCGTTCCTGCGCGCCAGCGCAAAACAGCCTTTGCCGTTTTAACACAGCTGTCAAAACCTATGCAAGGTTAGTTCTTGTAGTTCCGCATAAATAGGACTTTATAGCATGCAAATATCACCTTAGCTGAATGTACAATGTGTACATGGGGGGATGACGGCGCATGTATGAGAAATATTTGGCTGAACGAATCGCGAAACTGAGAACACTCAGGAACGTTTCTGCCCGTGATATGAGTTTATCCATCGGACAAAATGAAAATTATATCAACCATATTGAAAATGGGAAGTCAATGCCCTCCACGCAGGTGTTCTTTTATATTTGTGAGTATTTTAAAATCTCTCCCAAGGACTTCTTTGACGACGATCTCGGCAACCCGGCCCAAATACAGGCGGTTATTGATGATCTGAATGCGTTAAGCGATAAACAGGTTGCGAGCATTCATGAGATTATTAAAGGACTAAAAAAATAAAGCGGGTCTTCAAAGCCCGCTTTACGCGATTCATCCCAATATCAGGGCAAATACAGGGGCTGGAGCAAAATGCGTAACACGCATTTTGCTCCAGCCCTTAAAACAATCTTATGCCTCAGCCCAACAGCTTTTCAACAGCGGCCAGCCGCGCGCTGGCGCAGAAAATCTCCATCGCGCGCGACAGCTCCGCCGGGGTCGGGAAGCTCGGCGCAATACGGATGTAGCTGTCGTCGGGATCCTTACCATAGGGATGGGTGGCGCCTGCGTCGGTCAGCACCACGCCGGTCTCCTTGCAAAGCGCGACAATGCGCTTAGCGCAGCCCTTGGGCGCCATATAGGTGACAAAATAGCCACCCGCGGGCTTCACCCATTCGCCGACGCCCCGGAGCCCGAGCTCCTGCTGCAACGCATCGAGCACCGCGTCGAACTTCGGGCGCAGAATCGCCGCGTGCTTATCCATCGCGGCGCGGATGCCGTCGACGCTCTCAAAATAGCGCACATGGCGCAGCATGTTCATCTTATCCCAGCTGATGGCCTGCGCGTTAAGCTGCTTGACCGTAAAGTCGACGTTCGCCTTAGACGCCGCCATAAAGCCGACCCCCGCCCCCGGGAAGGTGATCTTGGAGGTGGAGCCGAACATGTAAACTCTATTCGGGTTGCCAGCCTCTTTGCAGGCGTCGAGGATGTTGAGCAGCTTGGTATCCTCGTAGATGTAGTGCGCCGCGTAGGCGTTATCCCAGAAGATTCTAAAGTCCTTGGCCTTGGGCTTCATCGCCGCGAGGCGTCGGACCGCCTCGTCGGAATAGGTTCCGCCCAGCGGGTTGGTATATTTGGGTACGCACCAGATGCCCTTAATGCTGTCATCCTCGGCGACGAGCTTGTCAATCAAATCCATATCGGGGCCCCACTCGGTCAGCGGAACGTTGATCATCTCAATGCCGAGGAACTCGCAGATCGTAAAATGGCGATCATAGCCCGGTACGGGGCAAAGGAACTTGACCTTGTCATATTTGCACCAGGGCTTGTCGGAGTCGACATTGCCGGTCAACATCGCGCGCGCCATGCAGTCGTACATAAAGGTTAGCGAGGAGGAGCCAACAACGATGGTCTCTTCGGGCGCGGCGCCCAGAAATTCGCCGAACAGCTTTTTAGCCTCGTAGATGCCGGAAAGCTCGCCATAATTTCGGCAATCGACGCCGCTCTCGGTCGTGCAGTCGCTCTTGGAATTCAGGACGTCAAGCATGGGCATGCTCAGGTCAAGCTGATCCGCGCCCGGCTTGCCGCGCGCCATATTCAGCTTTAATCCCCTCGCCTTGTAGTCGGCCAGCGCGGCCTCCATTTGCGCCTTCTCGGCGAGAAGCTCTTCCCTGTTCATCTGCTGGTAAGCCTTCATTACATTTTCCTCCTCTTATTCACAGCAAATATGCGTGTTTGAGATGCGTTTGTATTCAAAACGGGGGCGGGGGGATATGCGTCCGACACACCGCTTCCGCTCGTTTCGGGCGGATTAAAACTCGGCGCTGCCCGGCGTTCTTGGGAAGGGCAGCACGTCGCGGATGTTGCCGACAGCCGTGATATACATGATCAGGCGCTCAAAGCCGAGTCCAAAGCCCGCGTGCCGGTTTGAGCCAAAGCGCCGCAGGTCGAGATACCACTCATAATCCTCGACCGAAAGACCGCACTCAGCCATGCGGGCCAGCAGAACATCCAAGCGCTCCTCGCGCTGGCTGCCACCGATAATCTCGCCGACGCCGGGCACCAACAGATCCATGGCTGCAACAGTTTTGCCGTCGTCGTTTAAGCGCATATAAAACGCCTTGATCTCCTTGGGATAGTCGGTGACGAAGGTCGGGCGGCCAAAATGCTGCTCGGCCAAATAGCGCTCGTGCTCGGTCTGCAAATCGCAGCCCCAGAAAACGGGGTACTCAAATTTGTCCTTGACCGCCTCTAAAATGCCGATCGCCTCGGTGTAGGTGACGTGTGCAAAATCGGAGGCGATGATGGCGTTGAGGCGCTCAAGCAGACCTTTATCGTAAAAATCGTTGAAGAATTTCATCTCGTCGGGGCATTTTTCAAGCACCTCGGCCAGCACCGATTTAATCATGTCGCGCGCGAGACACATGTTGTCCTCAAGGTCGGCGAACGCGATCTCCGGCTCGATCATCCAGAACTCCGAGGCGTGGCGCGCCGTGAAGGAACGCTCAGCCCTGAAGGTCGGGCCAAAGGTATACACCTTGCCAAACGCCATCGCCATCGCCTCAGCCTCTAGCTGGCCCGAAACGGTCAGGCTCGTGGGCTTGCCAAAAAAGTCCTGCGAGAAGTCGATTGCGCCGCTTTCGGTTCTGGGCGGGTTTTCGATATCCAGCGTGGTGACGCGGAACATCTCGCCCGCACCCTCGCAGTCGTTGCCGGTGATGATCGGACTGTGAGAATACACAAAGCCGTTTTCTTGAAAAAAGCGATGGATCGCAAACGCCACGACGCTGCGCACGCGAAACACCGCCGCCAGCGTGTTGGTGCGCGGGCGCAGATGCGCGACGGTACGCAGATACTCCAGGGTGTGCCGCTTTTTCTGAAGCGGATATTCAGGCGTGGAGGTTCCCTCGACCGAGACGGTTTGGGCGCGCAGCTCAAAAGGCTGTTTGGCGTCGGGCGTCAGCAGCAGCGTGCCGGTTATGACCAGCGCGGCGCCCACATTCTGATGGATCAGCGCGTCAAAATTCTCGAGCGCATCCTGCGCGGCTACCACCTGTAGCGCACGGAAGGCGCTGCCGTCCGAAAGCTCGACAAAGGCGATCGCGCCCGAATGACGCAGCGTTTTAATCCATCCGCACACCGTAATCGTCCGGCCGCCAAATTCCTGCGGATTCAAAAAAAGAGTTCTGATTTCTGTTCTCTGCATCTTAACGTCCTCTTTTCACCCTGATTTTAATTGGTCTTTTAAATCCATCGCATAGGCTCCACTTTAAAAACCGATAACATTGAAGCGCCTGTCCCGCGCGAACGGCACTTGAGGTGGATAGCATATCGTTCTGCTATTGCGCCACCAATGCAAAGCGCCGCCGCGGAGGGCAGGCCGTCAGCCATTCATGGGGCAAACATAGCCACGCCGCTATACGCGCAAAGCAAACGGTATTATGGGCGCGCGGCATACCTAAATATAGTATGATTATTATACCGCATCTTTCCAAAGTTGTATAGTAGCTTGAAGGAAAAATTGCAGTATTATTGCAGCGTTTTTCCGTTTTAACTATATCGCCGAATATTGATTTAGCGATTTCTTTTAACCGAGTTTAAAAAATTAACACTAATTAAAACCGGGTTTTATATGCAAAATTATTATGCAGTATTTCTTGCAATAGAGGTGAATTTATCCGCTCTTCTGTCAATATTCAACTTGGTGCTGGCGTTTTTTGGACCTTCGCGCTATAATTATAGTCAAACAACCGAGAAATCAAAGTGGGATTGGCGCGGATATTTTGTGTCCGACAAGGCGGACAACGCGCCAGACGTAAAATATCGCGGTTGAACTTATTATTCAGATGCTTGGGCAAGCCTTTACGCCCAACTGCATTCAAAGAGGACGGCATCAATTGGCGTGGTGCGTCAAAACTGCGTAAACCGCAAAGACAATCGGTTTTTCAGCGGCCTGACGATCGACGCACAAAATCGATCTCTAACCGACAGCGGACATTTGACAGCGGAAACAAAACAATATCCTTTGGTGGTGCTTATGACTATTAAACGCTTGAATGACATGGCTTCAGAAATAGGCTTTTTGCTGCTGACGCACGGTGCGGAAATACACCGCGTTGAAGATACCATCTGCCGTATTGCCGTCGCCTACGACACACGGGCCGATGTGTTCGCCATTCCCGCCAGCCTGGTGGTGACCATCACCGACGCAGAGGGCAAAACCTTTACCAAAACGCGGCGCGTCTACTATCGCGATATTAATCTTGACCGCGTCGACGCACTTAATGCGCTGGCGCGGCACATTTGCACCGCCACCCCTGACGAGCAGGAGATCGCCTCGGCACTGGCGGTTATTGCGCGCCGCCCGGCGTATACGCTGCCGCAACAGTTGATGGCTGCGGGTTTGAGCTCGGGGGCCTTCGCCGTGCTGTTTGGCGGCGGTGTTGCCGAAGCGGTAATCGCAACCGCCGCGGGCCTTCTCGTGCGCTGGGTAGGCGCCATGATGGAAAAACTCGGCGGCGGGCTGCTGCTCAACAACATCATCGGCGGCGCTGTGTGCGCGCTTTCAGCCACCGTGGCGGCGCAGCTTTGGCCCGCCTTAAACAACGCCGTCGTCACCATCAGCACGCTGATGCTGCTGGTGCCGGGGCTGGCTATGACCAATTCGATGCGCGATCTTATCGCGGGCGATCTTGTCACCGGTGTCATGAAGGGAACCGAGGCCACCGTCATCGCCGCCGGCATCGCGATTGGCGTCATGTGCTCGCTTGCCGTCTGGCGCAGCATAGCGGGGTGAAACTATGAGCATATTGTGCGCTTCTCTGGCCGCCTTGGGTTTTGGCGTGTTTTTTAACTTGCGGGGTGCAAAACTGTGGACTGCCGCGATCGGCGGCGGAATCGGCTGGCTGTTCTTTCTTTTGGCCGCACCCGGCGGCGATCTTGTTCAATATTGTACCGCCAGCGCCGCCATTACGCTTTATGCCGAGGTGACGGCACGCATACAGCGTGCGCCGGTAACCATCTATCTGGTACCCTCGCTGATTCCGCTGGTGCCGGGCGGTCTGATCTACGAAGCGATGCTGCATGCGCTCAATGGCCAAAACGATCTGTTTCTCTCGGTCGGCCTGCATGCGCTGACCATCACCGGTGCGCTGACGCTCGGCATTGTGACCGTTTCATCCTTAATGCGACTTGTATACGCCCGAAAGCTTCGCCTCCATCGCCCCATGCCGTAACATCAGTGTGTCGCACCGACTGTGTGGCATCTGAATTTTCAGACGCACTGGCACAGGCACCAACATCTGCCCGCCCGGCGTATAACACATCGGCGGCCGCATCGTTTTGTGCGGCCGCCGACTTTCTTCTTCTAAAGAGGTAATCTCAATTTTTTAAAAATGGGC
>DALYYK010000195.1:0-5699 GCA_031983305.1 Candidatus Fimivivens sp.
TGCGGAGCAGGGCGACGATTTCCGTTTTTAACTCCTCTTCTTTGACGGAAACCTGATAGCAGGCGTCCTTGCGAATTTTCCATTGGGATTCACAGCGGTACCAGTAGATTCCGTCCTTATTCTGCCGGTGACGGTGCATGGGGTGACCGCAGTGGGCGCAGAATACTTTGCCCTTGAACAGATGCGGCGAGTAGGCCAACGCATCACGGCGTGTCACCTTGTCCCGTTCGGAGCGGCAACGAAGCCGTTCCTGCGTCCGGTCAAACAGTTCGTGAGAAACAACGGCCTTATGGGTATTCGGCACACAGACCCATTCCTCACGCGGCACGGAAAGCTCCTTACCATTCACCGTGCGGGTTTTGCCCTGCACCATGTCGCCCACATAGACCCGGTCGCTGAGAATATCCGCGACCGTGCGCTTTTGCCAAAAGGGTTTGCCCAGTAGCTTCTCGCTTTGGAACAGCCCCTTTTCCCATTTGTAATGGCTGGGCGGGAGAACCTTCCGCTCGTTGAGGTCGCGTGTAATTTCGCCGGCGCTCCACCCGCTTGCGGCCAGCTCGAACATCCGGCGCACGATGGCGGCGGCCTCACCGTCCACCACCAGACGGCGGCAATCCTCCGGGGCTTTCGCATATCCATAGGGCGCCATGCGTCCCACGAAGCGGCCGTCCTGAATGTTCTGCCGCTGCACGCTCCTGCACTTGCGGCTGATGTCCAGCGCATAGGATTCCGATATAATATTCTTAAGCGGTAGCAGTATGCCGCCGTCTCCCTCAAGGGAATCAAAGGTATCGGTCACGGCTATAAACCGCACGCCCAGGGCGGGGAGCTGCTTTTCAATGTAATAACCGCAGTCGATGGCGTTGCGGCCGAATCTTGAAAGGTCTTTGACGATAATGCAGTTGATCCTGCCGCTCTCCACATCTGCAAGCATCCGCTGAAAGGCGGGGCGCTCGAAGTTGGTGCCGGTGGCCTGATTGTCAATATAGACCTCGGTGAGCTTAATATCGGGCGACGCCGCGATGAAGTTTTCAATGATGTCCTGTTGGGTTTCGAGGGAATCCCCCGGCTTGCGCTTGGCGTCGCTGGAAAGCCGGATATATGCGGCCGCATAATAAACAAGAGCGGGCTTCTGTACTTCCGAAACCATTGCGGTTCCCTTTCTGCTTTTCCGTGCCATTACGCCACTTCCTTCTGAAGAAGCGCGAGGGCCTCTGCGTATTCCACTTGATAATGGAAGGTCACGCTCAATTCGGTCTTGGATAGAACTCGGATACTACGCATCAGGTTGACCGTTGTGCGGCGGTCCAGCTCCTCCAGCCCCTCGAACTTACGGAAATGCTCCATCCAGCGCAGCCGCTCGGCTCTGCCGTCCAAGGCGTTGCTCCGCTCCTCTTCCAGCGCGGCGATGGCGTCCCGCAGGCGAAGCTCATCGGCGGCGTATTTTGTTTTCAAAGTTTTGAAGTCGTCCTTTGTCAGCAGGCCGCTGACCATATTTTCATACAGCGAGGTTTTGAAACCGATGGTCTTCGCAAGCTGGCGCTCGTTGTCCTCAATCTGCTGGCCGAGTTGGCGGGCAAGGGCAATCGCCGCCTTGCGACCATCGCTGACAGCCAGCACGGAATCCAAAGACGCAATTCCGGCGATATGGCCCTTGACGCTCTCCAACACGCACTGGATGAGGTCTTGCTCACGTATCATGCCCACGCTGGCGCAACCGTTCTTTTTACCCGTGGGGCAATAATAGTAGAAATATTCTTGCCCCTTGTAGCGGTTGGTCTTGCGGGTCATCCTGCCGCCACAGCATCCGCAGATGAGCAGGCCGGAGAACAGGTAAACCTTTTCGCCGCCCGGAGCGGTGCGGGTGTCAAGCTGCATGATGCGCCGGGCAAGGTCGAAGTCCTGCGGGCTTATGATGGACTCGTGGGCGTTCTCGGTGCGTTTCCATTCCGATTCGGGCCTGTCCACCACGTCCTTGATTTTGTAGTTGAGCGTGCCGCGGCGCCCCTGAATCAGCATGCCTGTATAGGTCTCATCATTCAGGATGCGGAAGATGGCGGTGGCCGACCACTTGGCGTCGGGCGTATCCGCAAAGCCGCCCTTGGGATGGGGCAGGTTCCGGTCGCGCTTGTATTCCATCGGGGACAGCACACCCCGGTTGTTGAGCGTTTCGGCGATTTTCAGTGCGCTCATGCCGTCGATCTTCATGCGGAAGATGTCCCGCACGATGGAAGCGGGATATTCGTCGATAGTGAGCCGATTTTTGCTCTCCTCACAGCGGCGGTAGCCGTAGATGGGGCAGGCGCCCACATAGTCGCCGTGATCCCGCTTGGTGTTCAGTGCAGACCGGGTTTTGACCGAGATATCCCGGCTGTAGGCGTCGTTGATGATGGACTTGACGCCCACCACCAGGTCGTCGGCATTGTCCTTGAGCGTGTCGATGTTGTCATTGAGGGCGATAAAACGGACATTGTAGGCTGGGAAGATGCGGCGCAGATAGCGCCCGGTTTCGATGTACTCCCTGCCGAAGCGGGAGAGGTCTTTGACGATGACGCAGTTGATTTCCCCGGCCTCGATCTCAGCCATCATCTCCTTGAACGCCTTGCGGTCGAAGATGATGCCGGAAACGCCGTCGTCCACCTTCTCGGACACCGCTTGGATGTCCGGCTGGGTGGCAATGAAGCTGTCCAGCATCTTGCGCTGGTTCTCCACGCTGTTGGATTCGCCCTCCTTATCATCGGCGTAGGAAAGACGGATGTATTTCGCTGCCCTGTATGTTGTTTCAGACATAACAAATCACTCCTTTTTTCACGGGTTTCGCCGCGAATCAGAAGTGATCAGGAATGGGTTCGCCTCGGCGGAAATATCCCGCCGCAGCCGCTATTATGCTCTTTTCCCAGTTCCATGTTAACTCCCTTCGGCGGCGGTTACAAGTCATTCTTTCGGATTTCAGGCGGTTCAGGCGATAATTCTTTGTAGACATTCTTCCAGCGTGGGACCGTCCTCGGCGAATCGAGCGGTGACCACAAATTGCCCGCAACGAAAATGATAGGGGTCTTTAATCTGCCGCACAAACTCGTTGATGCGTTCCTGCTTGGGCAAATCCTTGTCCACGTACACATCGCGGATGTCAACCAAATCCTGCGGATTCAGGTTGTTATTCATTATGGAATCCCTCCTCTGATTGAAAATAGGCAAGCGGCTTTCGTTTCTCCATAAAACGGCGAATATCCCCAGCATCGGATGTGGGCGGATAATCCAGCAGAGCGTCCAGCACCCGGCTGTGATAGGCGCCGCCTTCCCTCGCGCGGGAATCCAGGATGGCGCAAACGCCGGTGTCGGTTTCGGCGCGGATCAGCCGACCGAACCCCTGTTTGAGCTTGATGAGCATTTCCGGCACAAGCACGCGCGCCTTGTATGCGTCCATATCGCCATACAGCGTCTGCTCGTAGTCGGATATGGGATCGGGAGCGGCAAAGGGCAGCTTGACAATGACAAGCAGAGAAAGCGCGTCGCCGGGAATGTCGATACCCTCCCAAAACGAGCCGGACGCGAACAGGATGCCGTTGCCGCTGGTTTTGAACTTCTCGAGGGCGGCGGTATCTCTGCGCCCCATCTGAAACATGGGGTACGAAAGTCCGCGCTCTTTCAGCATGGCGAACACCTGGCCCATCGCGTTGTAAGAGGTAAACAGCACGGCGGCATGCCCGTGCGACATCCGTACCAAGCGCTCGATTTCATCCGCGACCGCTGCAATATAGCGCTTATCCTGCTGGTTGGGAAATGGCACGGCATTGCTGATATACAGCAGGGCATTGTTTTTGTAGTCAAAGGGCGACGGCATTCTCGTTTGGGCGAGAACACGCTCGGGCAGATGCTTCAGCCCCAGCGTTTCCTTTGTGTGGGTAAAGTCGCCCGATGCAGAGAGCGTGCCAGAGGTGAGAACAATGGGAATGCCCTGACTCCAGAGGTCGCGGTGCAATCGGGTGTCCAAGTCCTTGGGGATGGCGCAAAGGGCGTCAATTTCCGTTTCACCTTCCACACGCTTCTCCAGCCAGCAGACGAGGTTGGTCTGCACCCGCAGTCTGGATGCCCGCTCCGCCGCCAGCTCCAATCGCCACAGCGCTTTGCTTTTCCGTTCCCTATGCGTGGGTTGGACATGGCTGTCCTCACAGGCTTTCGCAATATCGTTGGCAATACCGGGGATATTTCTGAGATGACGGGCGGCTTCGCTGTCAAAGACAGCGGGAAACCGCTCCGCGTCGTCGTCCGAATCCGGCTCGGCAATATTCGCATTCAGCCTGCGGAACAGCTTCGCGCTTTGCTCTTCCAGCTTTTTCGCAAGCCTGTGGACATTAACGCCGCCGAAGGATTTATCCGTGGTAAAGGCATGAATTTCCGTTGCCAGAGCGGGAAGCTCCGTGTCTGTCAGCTCCATGCCGTACATGGAGCGGGCGACATCCAAAAATTTATGCGCCTCGTCGATGATAACCATCTGATAATGCGGCAAAAGCGGCCGCCTGCCATTGGTCCGGTGCAGGATGTCGGCGAGAAAATAATTGTGGTTGGTGATCTGAAAATCCAGGCTGGGATCACTGCTCTCCCGCAGATACTCGAAATATCTGCACCGCCGGGCATGGGAGCAGGAAGCGGAGCATTTGCCCCCGGAAACGCACATACCGCGCTTCATGTGGGGCGTGAGGGTGTCAGCCCCGGTCAAATCAAAGGGCGCACACGGCCCGATGTACGGGGCAAGGAGCGCCCTCGTCCGCTCGTCAGCGCTCTCATAATATCGCCCCAGCCGCTTTTCGCAGATGAAATGCTCCTTTCCCTTGCGCACCACGGCGGTCAACGGGGTGCGGATAATGCCATGCTGCTGGAGAATCATCGACAGCTCGGGGATATAGTCGGTCACGATGGCGTTTTGAAGCGCGATGCTGGAGGTGGAGATGATAATCGGCATATGCGCAGACTCCGCCCAGCTTTGGCGCGAATAGTGGCCGCGCAGCCAGAAGTCGTTTAGCCGGCCACGTTTGGCGAGCAGTGCGGCGACAAGGTAGGCGTGGGTTTTACCGGTGCCGACCTCAGATTCGGCAAGGGAAATACCCCTGCGCCCGATGACGTCAAGGATATGCTCCGCCAGTTCTAACTGCTTCTCCCGCAGGGTGTAGCCGTGCAGGGGCAGAATATCTGTGAAGATTCGCCGTGCGGTTTCAGTCAGGCGGGCGCTGTCCGGCCGGTCGCCGGGATTTTTGTCGATGGTAAACCGGCTGTCCCCTCGGATGGGTAGTGTGCTGATCCTGGCCGCCATACCAATGAAAGCATCCTCGCACAAGCGAAGCTTGCGGCGGCTGAGGATTTCAGTTTTTTCGGTAGACAGGTTGACGGCGGTATAGACATATGCTCCGCCGTCCATCCGGCGTTCCATCAGGGCGCAGCCGTAAGCGGAGAAAAGGAACCTGCCGTGCTTGCTTGCGCCGCGCGGAATTTCTGCCGGTTGTGTATATATGATTTCACTTGCGTGAAGATTATCCGTTTCTATAGTCATTTTCTAACCCCCTCAGTAGCAAGCGGCTCGATGCCGCGGACAGGCTGTGTCGCCTGTCCGCGGATTCCAACCGCCTGCCGTAAACTATACCGTTACGGTACGCGGATTGATCTTAATAAAAATTGTGACACCTCCGAGCCGTGGCCAAAGC
>DALYYK010000196.1:0-5673 GCA_031983305.1 Candidatus Fimivivens sp.
GCGGTATTCGTCCTTATCCGAAACGGCCGACATCAGATAGAGCACCACCGGCGGACCGCCGATGCTGAACAGCCCCGATCCGACACCGCCGATCAGTCCCGCTGTCACGCCGTTGACGAATGTCGGCTTAATGCGAATCTTATCGCTGAAGAAAATGAAATAGATGCTGACCAAAATCAGCACACAGCCCAGCAGTCTGAGCATAAAGCCCTCGGCCTGCGTTTTGGCATAGTGGACGCTCCAAACCGAAGCGATGCTGTAGCCCACAAAAAGCGGCAGTATGATCTTAAAATTAATATGCTTTCTCTGGCGGACCGCCACCATGGTCGACATAGTCGCCACACAGATCGAGCTGACCGCCGTCGCCTGTAAATAGCTTGGCAGGACATAGGGGAAAACCGCCATGCACAAAATGCCAAAGCCAAAGCCCGTCGTGGCCTGCACAAGGGCACCCGCCGCACAGCTGAGCAGAAATATCGCAATCGCAACCGGCGTCATGTCACTGCGCTGCCGATTCGAGCTCAGAGATCAGGTTTACCCTGCGTGCATGCCGCTCTCCGCCCTCAAATTCGGTGTCCAGAAACACATCCACCAATTCGGCGGCCAGGCCCCCGCCCACAACGCGCCCGCCCATACATAGGATATTGGCGTCGTTATGCAGCCGGGTATATTTTGCGGAAAAATAGTCGGAGCAGCAGGCAGCGCGGATGCCCTTGACCTTGTTGGCGGCAATCGAAATGCCGATGCCGGTGCCGCAAAACAAGAGTCCGCGCGCATACTGACCGCCCGCGATGGCCTGTGCCACCTCAGCGGCCACCGTGGGGTAGTCAACCGACGCCGTCGAGTGGCAGCCAAAATCCTTATAGGCCACGCCGCGCGCATCGAGGTGTTTTTTAATTTCTTCCTTGAGCTCATAACCGCCGTGGTCACTGCCTATCGCTAAAATCATGCTTTTTCTTCCTCCAATTGCTGTTTGGCCTCGCGCTCCCGCTCGGCCTGAGATTTTCTATGATATTCCGCGTTCAGCCCAGTCGCCGAAACCGCCGGATAATCCTCCGATATCGCCGCCTGCGCCACCGAAGCGGCCCGCTGGTATTGCAGCATGGCGGGCGCCAACCGCAATCCCTTTTGCGGAAACTGCCCGCACACCAGTTGTGCCCCGTCGCCGCAGACCATGGTGCCGTCCGGCAAAATCTCGCCCAGCGCTTCAAGCGTCATGGCGCCATCTTCGGTTAAACGGGTGACGCTGCCGTTCTTTATCGAGAACAGCGCAGCAAAAACCTGCCCCACCCGCGCGTCAAGCGCGGCGCAGACCACCCCTTGAAACGGCAGCATATTATAGGCCAGCGACAGCAGCGTCGAAACGCCGACACAGGGTGTGTCGTACGCCAGCGCCATGCCCTTAATCGCCGAAAGCCCGATGCGAAGCCCCGTATACGAACCCGGCCCGACGCTGACCGCCAGCCGGTTAACTTGGTCAAACGGCAGGCCCGCCGTTCGCAGGGTATTTTCCACCAGGACCATCAGGGTAGATGAATGGGTCAGCCCGTTGTTGCAGTAACTCTCACCCAGCAGCACGCCGTCGCGCAGCAGCGCGCAGGAGCAGGCCTTTGAGGACGTATCAACCGCCAGTAGGATCACAGGCCCTTCCCCTCCATTCTGATAACGCGTGTCTGATCGTCAATACGGGTAAAAGCGACGGTGACGGCGGCTTGGGGCATGACCCGTTCGCTCCATTCCACCGCCGCAATCCACCCCGCGTCGATATAGTCAAAAAAGCCGGTGTCCAAAAGCTCTTCGGCGCTGTTTAAGCGGTAAGCGTCGACATGGCAAAGCCGGTGCCGCGCGCCACGATATTCGTTAATAATCGAAAAGGTCGGACTCGAAACATCAACCGTAATACCCAGCCCTCTGGCCAATCCTCGTGTGAAGACTGTTTTGCCCATGCCGAGCCCGCCGGTATAGGCGACAATGTCGCCGCCCTCAAGCAGCGCGGCCAGCTTCTCGCCCGCCGCCTCGGTCTCTTCGGGGCTATGTGAAATAATCTCTTGCATCAATCCGCTGTCCTGCGTCAAAGCGTTCCTGACGCGGCCTTTCATTAAACAGGTTTATGGCTGTAGAGCCGTATGCCAAGCAGCCATCGTCGACCGTCGGTCATCCATAAAAACTATATTGCGGTTATTATAGCACAATTACAAGCCCTTTTTCCATCCTTTCATCAATTTTTCCATGTTTCTGTGGGTTGTGTTTGCAAAATGATTCCTCTATAATAAATTATAGAAATTTAAATGCGCCGTCGCGCATATTTTTACATAAATCTGCCGCGCATCATTTAAAAAGCGCGCGGCATGGAGGAAATATGAATTCATTCTGGCGCAGCTGCGTACAATTTTATAAGCGAACCGACCGGGTGTTGCTGCTGCTTTGTCTGGTCTGCTCGGCGGTGTCGGCCTATATGCTGTGGGGCATCTATTTGTCGGGCTACATCAAGTTTAAGGTGCTTGCCACGCAGCTTTTGGCGACCTTTATCGGCTTTTCGGGCGCGTGCCTGTTGTCTGTCTTTGATTACCGCTCACTGGCAAACCTATGGAAGGCCTATCTGCCGGCCTCGCTGGGCATGGTGGCACTGACCTATGTTGTGGGCAAACAGCGCTACAGCTATATCGATGACAAGGCCTGGCTCGAAATTCCCTTGACCGGCGTTACGATTCAGCCCTCGGAGATTTTAAAGCTCGCCTTTATCTTTTCGTTTGCGCTGCACCTCGAGAAGGTCAAAGACTCGGTCAACAACCCCAGAACGCTGTTAACCCTTTGCGTGCACGGCGCTGTGCCGACCCTTATGGTGGTCGGGCAGGGCGACCACGGCACAGCGATGGTCTTTGTCTTTATTTTTGCGTTTATGTTGTTTTCAGCCGGATTGCACCTGAGATATATCGCCGCGTCGGTGCTGTGCATGGGGCTGGCATCGCCGTTTGCGTGGTTTTTTGTGCTGGATAACGACAAGCGCGGGCGTATTATGACCGTGTTTAACCCCGCCTCAGACCCCACCGGAATCGGCTGGCAACAGAGCCTCGGAATGACCGCCATTGGCTCGGGCCAGATCTGGGGCAAGGGCGTTTTGAGCGGTACGCATCAATACGTGCCCGAAATGCACAACGACTTTATCTTCTCGTTTATCGGCGAGGCGGGTGGTTTTGTGGGGTGCAGCGCCGTTATTTTGCTGTTGGCACTGCTTTGCCTGCTGCTGCTTATCAACGCGCGCCGCGCCAAAGATCCGCTCGGGCGTTTTATCTGCGTCGGGGTTTGCGGCATGATCGCCTTTCAATCGATATGGGTCATCGGCATGTGCCTGTCGCTGCTGCCGGTCGCGGGCATTACGCTACCGCTGTTCTCAGCGGGCGGAACATCGGTCGTGCTTACCTGGGCGGGCATCGGCATGGCGCTCGGCGTACACCGCCATTCACATGTCGGGCTGTTTGAATAAGCATGCGTTTTAATATTCCATTTAAATCCAACGCTCTTGGCGCCAAATTTCCAGCACTGTCCCTGCCTCAACGCGGCGAGCGGTATTCCATTTTTTCCCCTATCCGCAAAGGACGCAAAATCTTCTCGCCAATCTATGCCGCTTTTTAACGAAAGGCGTGTGTA
The DNA here is from genome assembly GCA_031983305.1 of Candidatus Fimivivens sp. Lineage (GTDB taxonomy): Bacteria > Bacillota > Clostridia > Oscillospirales > Ruminococcaceae > Yanshouia. Next base: position 3,649 of record DALYYK010000196.1, read on the forward strand.
ATTTGTCTCTTTTAACGAAATTCTGATATGATTAGTCGAGAAACACAAAAACGGCTTGCAAAGTTCAGAACTATTTGCCATAATATAATAGCATTATTGCGTTTGGAGGACCAAAATGACTTCTGCCGTAATTCTCGCCGCCGGAGACGGCAAGCGCATGAAATCTTCAAAGCAGAAGGTCTGCTGTGAGGTGTTGTTTAAGCCCATGCTGTCATGGGTGCTCGACGCCTGCCGTGAGGCCGGCATTCAAAGCGACGACACCTGTGTTGTCGTTTCAGATGCCCCGCGCGGCGTTACCGAGCTGTTGCCCGCAGGAGTTTGCTCCGCGGTACAGGCCGAGCGCCGGGGCACCGGCCACGCTGTGCTCTGCGCGATGGATTTCCTTAAAGCCGCCGCGGCCCGGGGCGTTTCAGACGTCGCGGTGTTGTGCGGCGACGCGCCGTTTGTCGACGCGGATACGCTGACTTCGGCGTTCTCCTTTCACAAAGCGCAGCAAAATGACGTCACCGTGCTGACCGCCGTGCTCCCCGATCCGGGGCGGTATGGGCGCATCGTGCGCGAGCAGGGCCGTTTTACGCACATTATCGAGGCGGCTGACGCCAGTCAGGCCGAGCTTGCAATCGACGAGATCAACTCGGGCGCCTATTGGTTTTCTATCTCCTATCTGATATCCTCCCTGCCACTGCTGGGGTCTCAAAACGCACAGGGCGAATATTACCTGACCGATCTGGTCGGGCTCGCCACCTCGTCGGGACGCCGTGCAGGGGCATTTGTTTGTTCAAACCCCGATATTGCGCTGGGCGCGAATGATCGCCGCGCTCTGGCACAGCTCAACCGCATCGCGCGGGATACGGTGCTTGAACGCCACTATGACGTCGGCGTGGATATTCCGATTGCCGACGGCGTCATTATCGGGCCGGACGTTAAGATCGGACCGGACACGACCATTCTGCCCGGAACCATTTTGTGCGGCAATACCGTCATCAGCGAGGGCTGTGTGATCGGCCCGAACACCCGCATCATCGATTGTGAGATTGGGGCAGGCTGTACCGTCGACAGCGCGCGGCTTGAAAAAAGCCGTGTGGGGGCACAGGTGCGCATCGGCCCGTTCGCACAGCTTCGGCCCAACTGCGACATCGCCGACGGCGTCAAAATTGGCAATTTCGTCGAGGTTAAAAATTCTACGGTGGACGAAAAAACCTCTTTTGCGCATCTGACCTACATAGGGGACAGCGATTTCGGCGCGCACATCAACGTGGGCTGCGGCGTTGTCACCGTCAATTATAACGGCCGCGAAAAATCGAGAACCGTGGTGGAGGACGACGCCTTTATCGGCTGCAACGCCAATCTGATCGCCCCGGTTCGGGTTCAAAAGGGCGCTTATATCGCTGCCGCCACGACCGTCACCGCCGACGTGCCGCCCGACGCGCTTGCCGTAGGGCGGGTTAAACAGACCATCTACCCGGGCCGCGCGGTCTATTACCGCAAAAAATAGGCGGTTTGGCCACAAGCTTTAGGTTTTATTATGTTTCTTTGGGGAAATTCGGCACACGGCCGTTTCCATATAAATTTAAATTCATGGGGAACATGAGGGAGAGTTTATCATGAACATTCATGGCAAGGACATTAAAATTTTTAGTTGTAACGCGAACAAGCCGTTCGCCGAGCAGATTGCCCGTTCGCTTGGCCTGCCGCTTGGCGATCTGCAAGTGAAAACCTTTTCCGACGGCGAAATTGCCCTTTCGATCAACGAATCGGTTCGCGGCTCGGACGTTTTTGTGGTACAGTCCACATGTCAGCCGGTCAACAACAACTTAATGGAGCTTTTGATCGCCATCGACGGCTTCAAGCGTGCTTCGGCGGGCCGCATCACCGCCGTTATGCCCTATTTCGGCTATGCGCGTCAGGACCGCAAGGCCAAGGCGAGAGACCCGATCTCGGCAAAGCTGGTGGCCGATCTCATCACCACCGCAGGCGCCGACCGGGTGCTGACGATGGACCTTCACGCAGCGCAGATTCAGGGCT
>DALYYK010000197.1:0-5670 GCA_031983305.1 Candidatus Fimivivens sp.
CTTGGCCTGCGGGTATGCTTTCCCTAGTTAATGGTGCTGGGGACTTTAATAGCTCGCTGTGGACTCTAAATAAACATGGTCGGCGTTCGACTGGGCGTGGGCCGTGACGGTAAATCCAGTCACGAGCGCACCCTCGGCCGCCAGCTTAACCTTCTCACACGTAATGGTTCCGGTATCGGAGGAGATGATGTCGATCGTGCCGGGGGCGCCGGTATCCGGCGTGTAAGCGATGGTATAACGGGTTGCCCCCGCAACGGCATCAAATGAAAACACCGCATACCTTCCACTGTCGATATCCAGATAATTTACCGCAAGCGCTGTTGCCGGGTCAAGCCTCACGACTGAAACGGATGACGACAGGGCGGTGGAATCAACGTGCAGCGCCTCGTAGGCTTTTGCGGTCACCTCGAATTTGATAGATGCAGAAACCTCGGATGCCTGAACCGTCGTTTGCGCGGTACCCGTGGCAAGCGTCCGGGGCGTGGACCAAAGCGCCGACCAGCTTTCTCCATCGGCCGATGTATAGGCCTGAACATCATGCTGGCTAAGCGGATTTCTGATTTCAAAGCTAAGGAGCAAATCGTCATGGCTGTCTGTAACCGACAGGCCCAGCGGCTGGAGAAGCGGGGTAACCGCCTTGGCCACCGACGCGGCCTGACTATCGGCATAGAACATGCCGTCGCCCAGCGTTTTGACGCTGAAATTAAAGGTATCATTTACGGCGGTGCTCAGGCCGGTCGCAGTCAGATGATCCGCCGTGATACCCAGCGAGGCGGCGCCGGAGCTCGTTGTGTGCGTCGCCGAGACGACCTCGTAGGCCATGCCCGATACCCGATCAAAGTCGAACGTCACTTCGCCCAGCGCTGAGGAGGTTATTCTCGGGTTGCCGGGCTGCGGGCGCCGCTGCACCGATCGGGATTCGGTCGATATCCGCCCATCCTTGGGTGCCACCGAAGCGGTATATTCGCCGCCGGCCGCGATGGCGGCGGGCCGCTCGAACAGATAGGTGTATACATTGCCGCTGGCGCTGTGGCTCAGCGCGTCGAGGGTGCCGCCGTTATAGCGCAGCGTCACTGTATAATCACTTATCCCTGTTACTCCTGTGAAGACAACCGACAGATCGCCGCCCGCGCTTTCAATAGCCAGACCGTTGGCCGTCGGCAAAGCCGGCACATTATAGGTGGCGGTGGCGTCGCCGGAGATCAGCGTCAACCGGCCGTCGCCGACGGCCCGCACCGTCATGGTATGGGTTTTTCCCTCCACAAGGCCGGTAAATTCACAGGTTGCCACCCCGGGGTTCAGCTGCTGTGTGGCGACTACCGAGCCGTCGACCGAGAGCACCGCCTCGTGTCCGCTGGCCGCCGCATTGGCCGCCGCGGTGAAAGAAAGTTGCAGCTTGTCGCCGTTAAGCGTCAATCCTACATTGGTGGGCACCCCCAATGTGACCACGGCTTGGGTATATAGAGTTGAATAATCCGACGCGGCATAGCGACTGGAATTGCCGACAGCGCGCACCTTAAAGCTGATCTCGGTGCCCGCCTGCCCAATTAGCGCGTCGGTAATAACACAGCTATTGGTATTGACCGAGCGCGTCTGATTGGTGGCATTCAACGCGTTGGTGCCCTGGGTCACCGAATAGATCACCGTGTAACCGGTGGCGTTGCCGACCGGATCAAAAGCCAGCGTGACGCTGTTGGCATCCGTTGCCGCTGTCATCGTCAGGTTTTGCGGCGTTGCCAGCTTGCGGGTCGTGGTTCCCGAATGCGAACCGCCGTTGGCCGCCGTCTCGCTTTCTCCGATGGCCCAGTTTTGTTCATTCGGCTCACCATAGCGGCCCTCTACCGTTATATTGCGCGGCTTTTTCTCGTAAGAAACCTCGTCGCTGCGAACCGTCAGGTTATAAACCAGCCCGCTGCCCCCGATATGGGTGGGGGAATTGGCAAGCACCGAGTCTACCGAGCTGCCGCCCGACAATACCAGGTTGGTGGCGTCGTTGGTTATCGCCTGCTCAAGCGCGCCCTTTAAAAGCGTCACCTGCTGCCACATTGGCGCGCTCCGCTCGGTTGTCAGCTTCTTGACACCCGCGTAGTTACTTGACAGCCCGCCCTCGTCGATGGTCAGCTGGTTTCGGGCCGTCATCTGATGGATTGTTGAAGCACCTGAGAAGATATAATCGGTTGTGCCGCTGCCGCGCTGGGCAATAAGCTGCACCGCCGTCACATCGCGCAGCGCCACCGTTTGTGCGCCGTTGACGAGAATGCGGCCCTTGACAACGACGTTTTCAAGCATAACCGCTCCGTTGCCGATCGACTCGGATAACACAAGATCTCCTGTTACAAGCTTATTTTTTAGCGTGACGCCATCGGCGTTGATGTAAATATTGTAATAAGTGGCGTTTTGATCATGCGTCAGCGCGGCGTTGATGGTCAGGTTTTGCAGTTTTTGAACAGGGGTACCCGTGCCGGTCTGCTGCACAGGGCGGCTGATCGGTACCGTGCTGCTCGAAGCCGTGCTTTTGCCACTCTCGCTCACCGCTGAAGACGCGGCTGTACTGCTCGGCACAGACCGGCTCGACGACACTTCTGACTCAAACGACTGCCCCTCGGAGGTCGACGCGGGCAAGCCGTCGGGCTCGCTCCAAATCAGCCAGAGCAATGTGCCGACACAGGTCACCAGAACCAGCGAGAGCGCCAAAACCATCCCAAACTGTTTTTTTCCGCCGCGCAGCCTTGCAAAATCTCTCATCGTTCCCCCCGCCTCCGTCAGGCTATTCGAGTCATTTTATTTAACAGCACATTTTAAAAGCCGCGTTATTATCGGCTTTAGTTACTTAATTAGTGTAGCATAAAAGGAAGATTTTTTCATCTGAAAATAAAAAATTGGTGCGCCTTTTAACGTTTTTAGGATCATTTGCCCAAAACAGGCATGGAATAGCGACAAAACCCCGACCCAAGGTGCTTTTTTATTGTGTAATCGCGCCGGTTGTGCTAGAATAGAATACCATAATGAGGTGATAATTTATGAACAAGACCGTTGTTCTGATTTTATTTGGCGGCGTCTCTAACGAGCATGAGGTGTCGTTGCGAAGCGCGGCGTCGATCATCAACAACATTGACAAAAACCGTTTTGAGCCGGTGCTGGCCGGCATCACCAAGGATGGCCGCTGGTTGCTTTACCATGGCGATGCCGACGGGCTGACAGCGGACGGCTGGCAGCAGAACGCCACCCCTGCGGCGCTTTCGCCCGACAGGGATACCCACGGTCTGCTGGTGTTTGAGCCGGGCATCGTGCGTACAATCAAGATTGATGTTATTTTCCCCGCCGTTCACGGCCAAAACTGCGAGGACGGCGCGTTACAGGGCCTGATGACCCTTGCGGGCATTCCCTTTGTCGGCTGCGGCGTGACCGCCTCGGCCCTCGGGTTTGACAAGATTTATACCCACATCGTGGCCGAGCAGGCCGGCGTGCCGATGGCCAAATGGCAAATGGTCTGCCGTGAGGAGGATCTGCCCGCCGCCGAGCGACGGGTGGCGAACGCACTCGGGTACCCTTGCTTTGTCAAGCCCGCCAATTCCGGCTCGTCGGTCGGCTGTTCACGCGCCAACGACGCCGAAGGCTTATTGGCCGCGTTAAGGCTGGCCTTTGCCGAAGACCGCCGCGCCATCGTCGAGGAGCTTGTAACCGCGCAGGAGGTCGAATGCGCTGTGATGGGCAATTTAGAGCCCGTCGCCCCCACGACCGGCGAGATTGTCAGCCCCGACGGCTTTTATGATTATGACACTAAGTATAAAAATGACCATGCAAGACTTTTTATTCCGGCCTGCATTCCGGAGACGAGCGCCGCGCGAGTGCGTGAATTGGCACTTGTCGTCTACCGTACGCTCAATTGCCGGGGGCTTGCCCGCGTTGATTTCTTTGTAAAAAAGGACGGCACGGTGCTGCTCAACGAGATTAATACACTGCCGGGCTTTACATCCATCAGCATGTACCCCAAGATGATGATCGCCTCGGGGTTAACCTATGGGGCGCTGATCACCGGGCTGATCGAACTCGCGCTGTCTGAAAAAAACGGCGTTTAAAGGAGATTTTATCTTGAAAAAGGAAGCGATGATCACCATTAAGGGCATTTATAACGTCAACGGCGAGCGGGACGTTGTAGAGCTTTTGACCTGCGGTGATTTCTATAAAAAAAATGACGGCTACTGGCTGAGCTATGACGAAACCGAAACGACCGGATTTGAAGGGCACCGCACGACGCTGCACGTTGAGCAGGGCCGCGTCACGATGCAGCGCACCGGACTGACCAATTCTCAGCTCGTTGTCGAAAGGGGTTGCCGCCATCAATGCTCCTACGACACCGGCTATGGCGCGATTATGGTGGGTATCAACGGTCGGGATATCCGGTCGACGCTGTCAGAGGACGGCGGCGAGGTGGATTTTTCTTACGCGATGGACATCAACACCGCGCTGGCCAGCGAAAACCGCGTGATTATTAAGGTGGCACCCCAGGGCTGCAAGCGGCCCGAGGCAAACTGAGATTATAGCGCGCCGCGCCCGCGGCAAAGGACGGCGGCCTGCCGAAAAACACAGGTCAAAAATACAGGCTATATAAAATACAGGAGTGCACAATTTATGTTAGGACCGATTTCTCTTGCGAGCGAGGCGCTGCGCGATCTTGTTTCCACCGCGATGGAGCAGGCGATCAACAAGGGCGATCTGCCCGCGCCGTCGAACGGCCTGCCCACGTTCTTAATTGAGCAGCCCGCCGACCCCACCCATGGCGACTTTGCGACCAACGCCGCCATGGCGGGCGCGCGTAGCTTCGGCAAGCCCCCGCGCGTCATCGCACAGGCGATTATCGACAACCTTGCGCTGGCGGGCACCCATTTCTCCCGCGCCGAGGTTGCGGGCCCCGGCTTTATCAACTTCTTCGTCTCGGATAGCTGGTTTGCCGACGTCGTAGCCAGAATCAGAGCCGAGGGCGGCGCCTATGGCCGCACCGATTTTGGCGGCGGCAAAAAGGTGATGGTCGAGTTCGTTTCTGCCAACCCCACCGGCCCGATGCACATGGGCAACGCCCGTGGCGCGGCGATCGGTGACGGACTGGCCGCGTCGCTCGATGCGGCCGGTTACAATGTCTCGCGCGAGTTTTTGATCAACGACGCGGGCAACCAGATTGAGAAATTCGCCAAATCGCTCGAGGCGCGCTACCTCCAGCATTATCAGGGCGAGGAATATGTCCCCTTCCCCGAGGATGGCTACCACGGCGCGGATATTAAAATGCGGGCTGAGCAGTACATTGAGATAAACGGGGACAAGCTGCTTACGCTCGATTCCGACGCGCGCAAGCAAGCGCTTGTGGAATTTGCGCTGCCCAAAAACATCGATAAAATGAAGGCCGATTTGTTGCGCTACCGCATCGGCTTTGACTGCTGGTTCTCCGAGACGTCGCTACACGAGTCGGGCGCGGTCAAAAAAGCAGTTGAGACACTGACCGCGCGCGGCTTTACCTACGAGAAGGACGGCGCGATCTGGTATAAAAATGCCGAGGTGCAAACGCAGGCGCTTTTGGCGCAGGGCAAAAGCCAGCAGCAGATCGACCAGCTTGCGCTTAAAGACGACGTGCTGGTGCGGGCCAACGGGTTTCCGACCTATTTTGCCGCCGATATT
>DALYYK010000198.1:0-5649 GCA_031983305.1 Candidatus Fimivivens sp.
TGGAACATTCTTAAAAAATTGCCACTATGTGAATGTACTTCTCTTCGGTAGTATTAACATTAAAGCGCAAATTAGTTTGCGGACATTGAGAGAATGGAGCCAACCGGCAATGGAGAAGTCCTCAATAGTCGCCTCCAGATACTTCATATTCATATATTTCTTGTGCCTCATTGTATGCCGACCAAACTACGACTCGATAAAATCTAAAACACACCCATCCTGTGCACATGGTGTCGTGCATGTAGATTGCGCCTCTACACACCCACCTTTAAACTAGGTCAATATCGCAGGCGGCCTGCCCACCCCGTATACCCCAATTTTCTTGAGTGATTTCCCGAATAAAAATTTTTACATGGTCGGCAGGTATTCCAAACGATTCAGGATTCGCAACAATAGTTTTATACAGGTCCCGTTTCGCGTCCAATGAGCGACCAACAAAGGCATCTATGCTGATGGGCGTATAGTATTCAGGTTTTGTACGATCCGGAGGGCATAAAATCGGTGAAACTCAGTCACAAAACGCCGCCCAAGCATAAACAGTTGTTTTATAACAGATATCCGATAACATGAAACTGGACAAGCAGGGGCGAATGTTTAAAAAAGACAAATCTTATTTTGATAATGTACAAAGAACTATTGCTATATAAAAATAGCCTGTTCAAAAACAGGGCTCGAATAAGCCTCTTTTTAATTGAAATTTTTCATTTTTATACTATCCCGCGGAATCATGAACTCAGCAATAATAAACTTTGGCATGGGAAAAGCCTCACTTTTCGAAAAAGAAGTTCGAAAAGTGAGGCTCGTTTATATGGTGCGGGTAACAGGGGTCGAACCTGCACATCGCAAGATACCAGATCCTAAATCTGGCGCGTCTGCCAATTCCGCCATACCCGCAAATATAAGCGGCAGCTCGTCCTTTTGAGGCGGGTTGCCGTTTGCTATGCATTATATTATACCACAACCCTGATCAAAACGGAAGGGGTTAAAACGCATTTTACCACCACACCAAGCCCTCAATATTATTGAGAATAAAAGCACCCGCATCAAGCAATGGTGCTACTGACGATATGGCAGTATTGTTGTCCCGATTAACCCCCAAAATTATCCGTAATATGGCAGTAATAAGCCGTGTTGCTGGTGATCCTTTGATGCGAACCACACACTAAAGGACTTGCGTCTTAAAAATTGGCGGGGCAGAATTCTCGCCTCGCCAAAATATTTTACTATCGGTGCCCTCAACGCGACACCCGTTATTGGTCCTGCTGTTTTTTGCGCATACGATCAGCCGCCAGCAAAATACCGGACTTGCCGGTCGGGTAGGTCAGCCCGCCTTGCAGCCAGACAGCAAACGGCTCGCGCATTGGCGCATCGGCTGAGAGCTCGATTGACGCACCCAGCGTAAACGCGCCCGCTGCCATAATCACCTTGCTGTCGTAGCCCGGCATGTCCCACGGCTCGGGCGCTGCCATCGCGTCAATCGGCGAGCCGGATTGTATACCCTCGCAGAATGCGACGAGCGCCTCGGGTGTTTTAAGCGCAATCGCCTGAATAATATCGTGCCGAACATCATTTGCCTTCGGGAAGGTCTCAAAGCCCATCTCCTCAAACAGCGCCGCCGCAAACACCGCCGTTTTAAGCGCGGCGGCAACGGTGGTAGGGGCCATGAACAGCCCCATATACATGCTGCGCAGCTCATCCAGCGAGCAGCCGACCTCGCGTCCGGTGCCGGGCGTAGTCAGACGGCAGGCGCAGCGCTCAATCACATCGTGCCGACCCGAGAGATAGCCACCGGTTCTGGCAATGCCTCCGCCCGGATTTTTAATCAGCGAGCCCACCATTAAATCAGCGCCGACCGCCACCGGTTCCACCGCCTCGACAAACTCACCGTAGCAGTTGTCCACCATGACGATGATGTCAGGGTTCGCTTGCTTGACGGCCGAGATCGCCTCGCCGATCTCGGCCACTGACAACGACGGGCGCAGGCTGTACCCGCGCGAGCGCTGTATGTATGCCACCTTGGCGGCTCCGGCTGCCTTGGCTGCCGTCTGAAGGTCAATTTTGCCCTCCAAAAGCTCAATTTGTGCATATTGTACGCCGAAATCACGCAGCGAGCCTTCATTCCGTCCGTTGTCGCGGATGCCGATGACCTCCTCAAGCGTATCGTAGGGCTTGCCGGTTAGAGACAGCAGCAGATCGCCCGGGCGCAGCAGCCCGAACAGTCCTACCGTCAGCGCGTGAGTCCCCGAGACAAAGCTGTGGCGCACCAGCGCATCCTCGGCGCCCATCGCCTGCGCGAACACGCGGTCGAGCGCGTCGCGGCCTATGTCGCCGTAGCCGTAGCCGGTACTGCCGCAGAGATGCGACGCCATAATGCCGTTATCGATAAAGGCTTTGAGCACCTTCATGCCGTTGTGCTGCTCGTTTTGTTCTATTATAGCAAAGGCGGGCGCGGCCTTTTGCTCGGCCCGCTGCGCCAGTTCTAAAATCTCGGAGTCTATCGGAAAAACCGGTTGTATCATGTGGGGTTCCTCTTTTCTGTGATGATTAGGCGCTGCGGAGACGCCTCAAAGCCCGCCTTTTGATAAAACGCTGCCAACGCTTCGGATTGTGCCGCTGTATAAATCATTATCCCTTGCAACGTGGGATGGGCTCTGACCGCGTGCAACAGCTTAAGGCCCAGCCCCTCGCCCCGCCGCTCGGGACACACCGCGACCGACGACAGATAGGCGCTGTGCGCTCCCTTTGCCGTGATGCAGGCAACCGCCGCATCGTCATACAAAAACGCTTCGGCCCGCCCGGCGTTGCGGCGGCGGGTCATGTCCGAAAGCCACGGCAGATAGTCGGCCTCGCGCGCAAACCGCGCGTCGCTTGCGCATAAAAGCTCAAAGCAACGGCGCAGGTTAATATCAGTTTGCAGGTTTTCGGGAGATGATGTATCTTCGCCAGCGCATCGCAGCAACGGATAACTTTGAGATTTCCAACACACAGGGGAATGGCATTGCTCGTCCCGAGGTGACATTGATTCGATACGACTGACGCCGAGCAGATCGGCAAAAGGGAACAGCGCATCAACATCCGGATCACCGACGATCAGCAGCGTGTTGCCGAAACGGCAAAGCACGCCGCCCGCGTCACTTCGATACCAATCGAGTGCACCGGGCAGCGCGCAGTAACAGGCATTCAGCGTCTGCATGCGGCAACCGATCGGCGTTTGAGCACACGGCGCTTCGAGCGGCGGCATGCGGTCGCAATAGGCAATCACAGCCGAGCCAGCGGGTCAATAACCGCCAAAAGCAGCTGCTTGGTCGCCATCACATCCTGCATGGCCGCCACGCAGGAGGCGCTGTGCAGATAACGGCAGGGCACCGATATAGCCATCGTCTTCGCCCCCGCGCCCGCACGGGAGACGACGCGTGCCTCGTTGCCGCCAAAAACACCCTCCTTGGTCTGGATGGCGATGCCGCGCTCTTGGGCGACATTGAAGGACAGCGCATACAGCGTGCGGTCATAGAGCGTCCCTTTGTCGGCAAAGGAGACGACAGGGCCTTTTTTAAGGGAACAGACCACCTTATCGGCGGGTGCACCCTCGATATCGCCCGCCGTGGTCGTCTCAAGAATAATCGCAATCTCGGGCGCGCATGAATTGGCCGCCGCCGTCGCGCCAAACAGCGACGATTCCTCGCCGCAGGTAAAGACGCCGGTCAGCTCCCACGGGCAGTCGGAGCAGAGCAGATCGATGAGCAGCGCGCAGCCGATACGGTCATCGAGCGCGCGGGAGAGCAGCAGCCCCTCACCGAACTCGCAAAATGGCGCATCGAAGCAAGCCGCGTCGCCGAGGCTGACGACCGACGCAGCCTCCTCTTTTGAAGACGCGCCGATATCGATATAAAGCCCATCGGCCTTGAGCTCCGCCTCGCGCTCATCATCCTCAAGATGATGCCACGCCTTGGCACCGACGACGCCCAGAATACCGGCGTCGCCGATGCGCACCCGGCGGCCGTGCAGCACGCGTGGGTCGATGCCGATCGGCGAAAATTTCAGCAGCCCCTCGCCGGTGATGGCGGTGACCAGCATGCCCACCTCGTCCATGTGGGCGAACAGGACAATTTTTTTATTGGGCCGCTCGCCGCGCCTGACGGCAATCAGATTGCCCAGCGGATCGACGGTCAGATCACACCTGCCGGACAGCCGCTGCTCGATGACGGCGCGCACGCGCCCCTCGTCGCCCGAGATACCCCGCTCGGCGCAGAGCGCTTGAATCAGCTGTTGCATAAGCCACCTCCGACCGTTTCGGCGATAAGCCGGGCTGTATTTTCAACGTCGCAGAGCGCCACAACCTCGCCCGGTGTGTGCATAAAACGCAGCGGAATCGATACCAGCCCGGTGCGCACCCCTTTGCCCGAAACGGCGATGACATCGGCGTCGGTGCCGGTACGGCTGCCCATAACCTCGAGCTGCCACGGAATATTGGCGCGCTTGGCCGTATCGGTCAGCAACCGCGAGAGGCGGCGGTCTAAGATCGGCGCGACGCCGATCATCGGGCCTTTGCCCATCTCGCCGCAGGCCTCCGCCTTTTCGTCGGGGGTCAGCCCCATTGAAACGTCGACGACAAACGCAAAGTCGGGTGCTGTCGCAAAGGCCGAGGTCGCGGCCCCCGAGGAGCCGACCTCCTCCTGAGAGACGAGCGCGACGATGATCTCGGCTTTTTCGTTTTTCTTTAAGAGCTCGGCCGCGCGGATAACCGCCGCGCAGCCCGCGCGGTCATCGAGCGCCGCGGCGCATATTCTATCGGCAAAAAGCGGCTCCAGCGTGCCGTCGAGCGTGATGCGGTCGCCCAGCGCCACCTTTTCGCGCGCGGCCTCGGCGCTAAGCCCGATATCCACTGCGAGCTCCTCGGGTTTGGCGGTTTTGGTCTTGCCGTCCGAGAGATGGGGCGGCATCGCGGTCACCACGCCGGGCAGCTTGCAGCTCGCGGTGTGCACCGTCACCCGCGCGCCCGAGAGCGTACGCCGGTCCGGCCCGCCGCAGGCCGCCACTTTTAAAAAACCCTTGTCGGTGATGCGTGTGACGATTAACCCGACCTGATCGAGATGTGCCGCCAGCAAAACGCGCGGCAAGCCCACCTTTGCGGGTGGCAGATGGCAGAGCACACTGCCCAGCGGCGTATGTGTCACCGCGCCCAACGGTGAGAGCAGTTGCTCCGCCGCTTGGGCGGCGTCGCCCTCATCGCCCGAAACGCCCGTCGCCGGGCAAAGTATTTTTAACAAATCCAGCATCTGTTTCTCCTTCAATTAGCATTCAGACGTCCAGCCCGCCGTCTGTGGACAGCGGTAGCCGAACAGAATCACAGCGTAAGCACACCCTAGCATAGGATCGGCCCGTTTGCGCTAAAGAGCATTGACCAGTTCTTTATAGCGGTTGCCCCGTTCTTCAAAATTAGAAAAAGCGTCAAAGCTGGCGCAGGCAGGGCTTAGGGTGACCACATCGCCAAAGGTGGCGTTTTGGTTGGCCAGCGCCACGGCCTCGGCCAGATCATTCGCGCGCAGAATTTGAAGGCCGCTGGCCTTAAACCCATCGGCTGCGGTAACGGCCCGTTCACTCTGGTCGGCGGTCTGCCCGGTGAGCATCCGCCGCTTGACACGGTTTAAT
>DALYYK010000199.1:0-5626 GCA_031983305.1 Candidatus Fimivivens sp.
ATCGTTTGTAAGCCCAAAGGGCTTTGTTGCACAAACCTATCTGTAAAGGCTTTTTCAGCGATATAATTTTCAAATGAAGAAGCCTACACACAAAATCTACCGCACAACCAATTGGCCCGCATATAACCGAGCACTCATGAGTCGCGGAAATATTGCCATTTGGTTTGATCCTGCTACGCAATGGTATGCGCCATCAAAAGGCAAACAAGGGCGAAATCAAACCTACTCCGACGCAGCCATCCAATGCTGCTTAATGATTAAATCCTTATTCCGTCTGTCTTTACGTATGGTCACTGGCTTTGTGCAAAGTCTGATTAAACTTTGCGGATGAGCAGCCCCGAATATCAGTGATATTCTTACACCACGCTTTGTAGAAGACAAAAGCATATTGATATTGTAATCAGCTACCAAAAAAGTAGCGATGGGCTGCATCTACTCATGGACTCTACAGGCATGAAGTTTCTAGGTGAGGGCGAATGGAAACGCAAGAAACATGGAGCTGAATATCGTCGCCAATGGCGTAAACTACAATTGGTATAGATGCCAAAACCCTACAAATACGCGCTATTCAGCTCACAACCAATAATGTCAGTGATTCACAGGTGCTTGGTGATTTACTTAATCAGATTCCACAAGATGAGCAGATTGACTCTGTTTATACCGATGGAGCTTATGACACCAAGCAATGCCGTCAGGTCATTGCAGATCGGCAAGCGCATGCGGTGATTCCACCTAGAAAAAATGCGAAACCATGGAAAGATACAAAGAGTAGCTCGCTAGAACGAAATGAATTACTTCGAACAGTTAAACGTTTAGGCAGGACACTATGGAAAAAATGGTCAGGCTATCATCGGCGAAGTTTGGTTGAAACTAAGATGCATTGCATCAAATTATTAGGAGATAAACTCAGTGCAAGGAGTTTTGATAGCCAAGTGAATGAGATCCATGCACGTGTAGCAGTCCTTAACAGATTTACGGAATTAGGTCGACCACTTACCCAAGTTACGCCTTAAATTTGGCTCAATTAGGGGCGCTTTGCATTTCAAATCTTTGTGCAACAAAGCCGCGCTAAAGTATCATCCTAATTTTCGCCCAGGCTCGAAAAATACGGTAAATGGTGAAAATAAAAATTCATCCTTTTCCGATGTTGCCCGTTCCAACACGTAAGCAGTCAGTCAGAAAAAACACATAGATCCAATCCCTAGCGAGCATTGAGCTCTCTCATCCGTGCCAACTGCTCCAACCCTTGGACGCCCTAAATGCTTACCCAAAAAAATCAACACCTTCTTTTAAAAACACAATCAAAAATGACTCCCTTATATCCATTTAACCTAAACAGCCTTCCCCACACTGCACTAGCTAGGGCTCGTAGTTCGGCGCAAGGCTGAAGTCGCTTGACTGCTTCGCTGTGCAGATCCATGACCCACTTTCCATCAAACTCCCGGTTGTAGTTCCACAAGCATCTCGCGAGTCTTGCCGGCCCGCTCCACTAACAAGACCACAACATCTCCAACGTTCTTGTCGTCTAGCCGGGCCTGTAATGTGGTGACGTCGTCGACGGCGATACCGTCGATGCTGATAACGCGATCGCCGGGCACGATGCCGCCTGCGGTGACCTCGATGCCGACGAGCCCGGCCCTGTGCGCCACCGAGCCCGGCGTCACGCGCAATACGAATACGCCCTTACTACCGGTCAGCGCCTGCAGACGCGCGTTGAGCTGCTCATCCACCTCGATGCCCAGCGCCGGACGGATGTACTTGCCGGTCTTTATGAGTTGCGGCACCACGCGCATGACGGTATCCACCGGCACAGCGAAACCGATGCCAGCGGACGCGCCCGAAGGGCTGTAGATGGCGGTGTTGATGCCGATCAGCCGCCCGGCCGAATCGAGCAGCGGGCCGCCGGAGTTGCCGGGGTTGATAGCGGCGTCGGTCTGGATCAGGTGATCGATGGCAGGCCCGCCCCCTTCGCCGTCGAGGGTGCGGTCGAGCGCCGAGACGATGCCGGTGGTGAGCGTCCAGTCCAATCCGAAGGGATTGCCGATAGCGAACACTTTCTGCCCGACCTTGAGGTCGGCACTGGTGCCCACCGGCACAGCGGGCGGGCGCTTGAAGCCGACGCCGATCTTGAGCACGGCGATGTCGTGCTCGGGGCTGGCGCCCACCAGCGCAGCCTGATAATCGCGACCGTCGGCCAGTTTGACCGTGGCAGACGATGCCCCCTGGATGACGTGGAAGTTGGTCACCACGTGGCCGGCATCGTCCCAGATGAAGCCGGAGCCGGTGCCGCGCGGCACGGAAAAGACATTGCGCGACCAGACGTCACGCACCAGTTGCGCCGTGGTGATGTAAACCACCGACCCGCGCGATTTCTCGAACAGTTGGATGGTGGTCTGCTCGTCTGCCGCCAGATCACCACGCGGTGTCACCGTGCGCTCGGCCGCTTCGCGCGGACTGAACCAGGCTTCGATGGCAGGCAAGAACTGCCACAGCAGCATGAGTGCGGCGATGCAGCCAGTGATGACGAGCCAGCGCCGGATGAATCGGTCCGGCGCCGGGCGGCTGTTGAGGTCGGGGTAGGTCATGCCATTCTCCTTGTTGAAATCAGCGCCAGACACCGCTGGCGCGCCAACGCGGTGGGCGTGGCGCCAAGGGGATGTCCGGCAGAAATGGGCTGGAATGAAGCGGTTGCGGTGCCATCGAATCAGCCAATTCCCGCAAGCGTTGGATGCGCTCTGTCGTCGCCGGATGCGTGCGCAACCAGGAGGGTTCCGGGTTGCCCCATCCGGGCAGCAGCCGGGCGCGACTCTCCCGCTCGATCTTGGCGAGCGCCAAAGCCAATCCCTGTGGGTCGCCGGTCAATTCGGCGGTGAGCCGGTCGGCGTCGAATTCGTGCACCCGCGACAAACCCAGTTGCGCCAGCAGCGCGAGCTGTGGCGAAACGGCCAGCAACAGCAGCGCCGGCCACTGGATAGCGACTGTGCCCCACAGCAAGGCCGGCAGGCTGAAGAGGAGCATGATTTGCCCCAACAAGGCCAGAAGATGGGTGAGCCGGCTGATGGAATCGGCCAGGCCCATGACACGCAAATCCTCGTTCGCAATATGCGCGATTTCGTGGCCGAGCACGCCGGTCAACTCGCGGGGCGTGAGGCTACGCAGCAGACCGTCGGTCAGCGCGATGGCCGCGTGATGCTTCGTACCGGTGGCGAAGGCGTTGACGACCCCGCTGGGCACGTAGTGCGGTACCGGCACGGCAGGCAACCCGGCCCGCGCCGCCAGTTCGCGCAACACAGCCCAAAGATCGGGCGCTTCATTCGGGTGCAGAGGGCGTGCGCCATACAGCCGCAGGGTCAGCACCAACAGCGCGGTTTGCAGGCGATTGAGCCAGCGATGCCGCGCGCCGGCAGCCTGCGCGTGGCGCCGATCACGATGGCTCATTTGGGCTTTCCCCGGCGGCCCGGTCAGCGCGCTCGCGCAGCAGCCAGTAAGTCGCCCCGAGGGCCAGCATCGCGCTTGCGAGCGCCGCGATCTTGGCGGGGCTGGTCTCCGGGTCGAGGATCACGAACTTGCGCGCCAGGGCGATCAGCCCGATCAGGATCACCGTCTTGACCTGGATGATGCTATCGCGGCGCAAGGCCACCCGCACGATGGAATGCTTGAACTCCATGGCGATGAGCAGCGTCATGATCATGCCGAACACGGTCTGGAAGACCTTGTGATCGAGCGGATTGAACGCATCGATGACCAGCAGGCTGAAGACGATCGAGATCAGCTGCAGCAGCGAGACCACGATGATCACGGCAATGATTGCGGACAGCGCGAGCGCGATCACCTGTTCGAAGCGCTCGTAGAACGTCATCACTGCCCATTGGGCACGAAATGTTTTGATCGGGTCCGGTTGCTTTTCCTTCATCGCTATTCCTCTCAATTCTGAAATACTTGTGCGCCCACAACTTGGTTGCGCCCTTGTCTTTTTGCCTGGTAGAGCGCGCTGTCCGCCTGCTGCATCACCTGCTCGGAAGAGTTTAAGCAGACGTCAAGGGGGGCCACCCCCATGCTGGCGCTATAGCTGATCGACACCTCTCCACACACCACCGCTGTCGTCGCAACGTCCTGACGAAATCGCTTCGCCCATACTTGGGCGTCTTCAATCGATGCCGCTTCGGCTTTGTTGCACAAACCTATCTCTAAAGGCTTATTCCACAATATAATTTTCAAATGAATAAGTCGACACCAAAAATTTATCGCACAACCAATTGGTCTTCATATAACCGAGCTCTCATTAATCGTGGAAATATTGCCATTTGGTTTGATCCTGCTACGCAATGGTATGCCCCATCAAAAGGCAAACAAGGACGAAATCAAACTTACTCCGACCCAGCTATCCAATGCTGCCTAATGATTAAATCTCTCTTTCGATTATCTTTACGCATGGTCACTGGCTTTGTTCAAAGTCTCATCCATCTTTGTGGGTTAAATTGGATAGCGCCAGACTACACTACAATTTGTAGACGACAACAGCATATTGATATTGTGATTAGCTATCAAAAAAGTTGTGATGGACTATATCTAATCGTTGACTCTACAGGTCTGAAATTCTTAGGTGAGGGTGAATGGAAGCGTAAAAAACATCAGCCTGAATATCGTCGCCAATGGCGTAAATTACATATTGGTATAGATGCTAAAACCTTACAAATACGCGCTGTTCAGCTCACAACCAACAATGTGAGTGATTCACAGGTACTTGGTGATTTACTCGATCAGATTCCACAAGATGAGAGAGTTGACTCCGTCTATACCGATGGAGCTTATGATACCAAACAGTGCCGACAGGTCATTGCGGATCGGCAAGCACATGCAGTGATTCCACCAAGAAAAAATGCGAAGCCATGGAAAGATAAAAAGATGGGCTCGCTAGAACGCAATGAGTTGCTTCGAACAGTTAAACGTTTAGGAAGAACTATTTGGAAGAAATGGTCAGGCTATCATCGGCGAAGTTTGGTTGAAACCAAGATGCATTGCATCAAATTATTAGGGGATAAACTCAGTGCGAGAAATTTTCAAAGCCAAGTCAATCAGATTCATGCACGTATGGCAGTATTAAATAAATTTACGGACTTAGGCAGACCACATACCCGAGTTGTCACTTAAATTTGAGTAGATATGAGAAGTCTTAACTTTTAAATTTTTGTGCAACAAAGCCATACCTCGTATGAGATAGTGAAAATAGGCGAATCTATTGGGGCTGAATGCGAACATCGCGAGACTGACCGACAGAGCAGTCAGTCCCTTCATCACCTCAAAACAGCTTTTGGATGCGCGTCTTCAACTCGTCGAACCATCCCTTGCCGCTTTTGCCACCAGCCGACTTTTGCTCAATGAACTTCACCTGATCGAAGATGGGTTTGAAGTCCGCCTTCTTGCCATAACCCAGGATCTGCGCCATCTCAATCTCCGTGCGCACGGACGACAGCAAGGTGCTGAGCTCCTCGTTCTGCTTGGCATCGCGCTTGTCGGTCTCGGCCAGCTTTTCAGCTTTTGCGATCGCGGCTTCGGCCCGTAGCACGGGCAGAGGAAAGGCGACCGAGGTCACCACCAGGGTGTTCAGTGCTCGGGCGAGTTCCGC
>DALYYK010000200.1:0-1706 GCA_031983305.1 Candidatus Fimivivens sp.
CCCGAAAGCCCGTCGATGAATATTTTGTTAAGCAGCTTTTTAAATTGTTCCATTGCTTTCTCCTCAATCGGTGCGTATGTGTATATACACCCATATATACCGTTGCCAATTCTATCAGAAAGTTCTCGGGATTTCAAGCCTTATTTTGTGCTGCACGGACAGGCTTTTTACATAAAGCTCAGATAATCAAACGACCCCAATACAGCCGACCGTGCACAGAATGCAACAAAAGAGCAGCCGCCCGTGGTTTAACCGGGCGGCTGCCAAAGGCGATATTTAGTCTATCGTGATGCTCTTGATCTTCTGCTCCGCCTTAGGGCGATCGGAAAAGTCGACTTTGCCGCCCGCGATTGCATCGACGACATCCATGCCCTCAACCACCTTGCCAAACGCGGCATACTGCCCATCGAGGTGGGACGCGTCCTCATGCATGATGAAGAACTGAGAGCCTGCCGAATCGGGGCTCTGGCTGCGTGCCATCGAAATGACGCCTCTCGTATGCTTAATGGGGTTGTTGACGCCGTTCATCGCAAACTCACCCTTGATCTGATAACCGGGGCCGCCGGTGCCGGTGCCCTTGGGGCAGCCGCCCTGAATCATAAAGCCACGGATGACGCGGTGGAAGATCAGGCCGTCGTAAAAGCCCTCTTTGACCAGCTTTTCAAAGTTCGCGACCGTGATTGGGGCCTGCTCGGGGTAAAGCTCCAGCTTAATCTGCCCGCCGTTTTCCATTGTAATTGTAACCATAATTTCCTCCAAAGCTTGTTTTTTGCTGATATTTTAGACCGGGACAACGCCCCGATGCATGGAACATAAATCGTTTAAGCGCTAATGGCAATATCCGCAAAGCGGCAGCCGGTCGCCTGCTCAAGGTGCTGCGGCGTCAGTTCAATCTGGTCGCCGATGCGCCCCGCGCTGACCACAACCGTCTCTTGGGTGAGCGCCGAGGCATCCGCCACCGTTGTATACCGCTTTTTCATGCCGATCGGCGAGCAGCCACCCTTGACATAGCCGGTCAGCGGCGTGATCTCCTTGACGTGGATCATCTCGACCGATTTTTCGCCCACCGCCTTGGCGGCGGCCTTGAGGTTCAACTCCAGCGCCACCGGTATGATGAATACAAAGATATTTTTAGACGCGCCGCGCGTGACCAGCGTCTTAAAAACCTTCTCCACCGGCATACCCACCTTATTGGCGACCGAGACGCCGTCTAAGAGGCCGTCCTGCGTATCGTAGGTGTGCGCCGTATAGGGCAGCTTTTCTTTTTCCAGCATGCGCTGGGCGTTTGTTTTTGCCTGTGCCAAAAAATCATCTCCTGTTTTCTGTCGCCAATTCGCCGCAAAGCTGTCGGTAGCAATCGATGTACTGCTCGCGCACCGTTCCGATACGCACCTCGTCAAAGCGCAGCGCCGCCAGATGGGGCGGTTCGTCGTCAAACATCCGAACGCCGCAAAGCGCTAAAAATTCGTGGTATAAAAGGCAGTCGTCGACCTCGCCGATCAGCAGGTGCTCGGTCGGCGTGGGGCGTGTGCTGCAAAGCGTATCATAAATGACACCCGCCAAGGCGCCCTCAGCCTCGTAATAAAGCGGAAAATGGCGCTTGACCGGCCGTGTCAGGTCGGAGACATAGCACTCGGTCGCGTCGTGCAGCAGGCAGAACAGCCGCACGCGGGCGTTAAAACCCCGGGCCTTTGCTTCCGCCTCGC
>DALYYK010000200.1:1716-5619 GCA_031983305.1 Candidatus Fimivivens sp.
AGGCAGTGTTGTGCTACCGAATAAAAATGGCGGATATGGCCGTTGGCGCGGCACAGCATCGCGAGCGCGTGCGCGATGTCGTCGATGCGGATATCCGACGGCTTGGGGTTAAACGGGTCCATATTGATCCCGTGATAGGTTCTGATCTGGTTCGGGTCCCTCATACTGTTTCAAACTCCTCCGCCTGTGCGGCGAGCAGCGGCAGTTCCTCCCCGTCCGTGAGCGACACGGCCTGCACGCCGCGCAGCTTGCGTTCAATAGCGCGGGTGCGGGTGCCGATCAGCTTATCAAGGTCGTCGTTCGCCAGCCGCAGACGGTCCTGCGCCTTGCGCAGCACGTCGTTAAAGGTCGAAAACTCGGTCTTAACAGCGCCGAGCACCTGCCAGACCTCGCCCGAGCGCTTTTGTATCGCCAGCGTCTGAAAGCCCATTTGCAGGCTGTTGAGCAGCGCCGCCATTGTCGTCGGCCCCGCGATGTTCACGCGGTAGTCGCGCGCGAGCGTCTCGACCATCCCGCGTCGCACCACCTCGGCATACAGCCCCTCAAACGGTAGGAACATGATCGCAAAATCGGTCGTGTTGGGCGGGTCGATGTATTTATCGCGGATATCCTTGGCGCAGCCCTTGATGCGCTGCTCAAGCTCCTTGCCTGTGGCGGCGATGCGATCGGGTACGGCGTCCTCATAGGCGTCCATCAGCGCCGCGTAAACGTCGCCGGGGAACTTTGCGTCGATCGGCAGCCAGACGCCATTCTCGCCGTCGCCGGGCAGCCTGACCGCATATTCGACGACGGTGCTGCTTCCCTTCTTGGTCGAGACGTTGGCCGCGTACTGCTCAGGGGATAAAATTTGCTCTAAAATCGCGCCGAGCTGAATCTCACCGAGAATGCCGCGCGTTTTAACGTTCGAGAGCACCTTTTTGAGGTCGCCGACGCCGTTGGCGAGCGTCTGCATCTCGCCCAAGCCCTTATAGACCTGTTCGAGCCGCTCCGACACCTGTGCAAACGACTGCGCCAACCGCTCGTTGAGCGTCTTTTGCAGCTTTTCATCCACCGTCTGGCGCATCTGATCAAGCTGCTTGGCGTTGTCGGCGCGTAAGATTTCAAGCCGCTGCTCCACCGTGGCGCGCATCTCCTCCAAACGCTTGGAGGACTGGTTTGTGAAGACCTCTATACGGCCCTCGATGCGGAACAGTTGCTCATGCACCGTCTTTTGCAGCATATCGTTGCGCAGCGTCAGCTGCTCGTTGAGTTCCGCCAGACGCTTATCCTGAAGCTCGCCCGAGCGCCGCTGAGACTCGATCAGCGTCTGCCCCAGCGCCGTTGTGGCGGTCTGCACCGACTGTCCCAGCTCCTGACGCAGGCCGCGCAGCTGCTCGGCAAATTCGCGCCGCAACGCTTCGTTTTCTTCACGGTATTGACGGCTCATCGCGTTGACCCGCGACGCCGCGGACACCGCCCCAATAAAAGCAGCCACCGCGGCAATGGCGGCCACGGCGGTCAGCGCAAGTTGTAGCTGCTGCATAGCTTCTCCTTCTATCCCCGCCTCACTTTGATGGCGTAGAATCGGCCAATTCGGCATAAAATGATTTATGTTAAAGACTGGATGTCAGATGCCGCCAGTGCTGTTTTCCACCTTGTCAAAAACAAACGGATCGCGCGTTTTTATGGTGTTCGCAGCCGGCGTTTGGTATCGAGAAATAAGTATAGCATATTTTGCCGCGTTTTTCATCCGTCATTTTGTAATACTGATCGTCAATTAAAAAGCAAACTGGATTGGCGCGTAAATTTTATGCTCTGTCAAGGCGAAAAGAAAGCAGGCGACGCCTACCGCCCTTGACGCCGACGCAGGGTGTAAAATCCACCGCCAAGATATCTGCTTTTGAACAGGAGGAATTGCCGCATGTCGTTTTCACTCGCACTCTCGGGCGGCGGATGTAGGGGTGCTGCGCACGTAGGCGTGCTGGCCGCCTTGCAGGAAGCGAATCTGACGCCCTGCGCCGTCTCAGGCAGCAGCGCGGGGGCCATCGTCGCAGGATTATACGCCTATGGCTACACGCCGGAGCAGCTCGTTAAAATATGCCGCGAGCTTGAGCGCAACGGCGAAAAGCTGATCGATTTTAATATCTTTGGCATTGCGGCTGCCATCGGCCAGATCGCGCGTCGACGGCCGATTACACTGTCCGGTCTGCTCAAGGGCGAGCGGCTGCGCGCGCTGCTGCGGCAGTTGACCAAGGGGTGCGCGCTCTCTTCGGTGCCGCTTCCGGTCTGCATCGCAAGCGTCGATCTGAGTACCGGCGAGACGATCGCCTTTTCTCAACGCAAGCCGATACACCCGCTCGCAAACGTCCGATGGGAGCAGGACGTTCTTTTGTATGAGGCCATCTATGCCAGCTGCTGCGTTCCGGTCATCTTTACGCCGCCCACCGCGATGAACGGCGTTCTGGTCGACGGCGGCGTGACCGACAACCTGCCGGTCAATCTGCTGCTGGCCTGCGATGCGCCCAACATCATCGCCGTCGATATTTCAGAAAACTATGCCCCCGTCGAAGGCGAGGGGATTTTTGAAATCGCCTCCCACTCGCTGTCGGTCATGAGCCGAAGGCTGCGAGACTGCACCGTGCAGGGCGAGCGGCTGCTGATCCGGCCAAAGCTGCCGGATGAGGCCGGGCTGTTTACCTTCTCGCTGATGTCCCAATGTATCGAGGCAGGCTACACCGCGACCCGCGAGCTGACCGATTTGATACATGCGCTTTCAAAATAGAGGCAGGCGGCGAAAGCGCATGGGCTTTTGCCGCCTTTTTCTAATTGCAACGGTTCATATAACGCTTTAGATTGCGCTTTTAAACATCCTCAATGGCCAATTCGTCGGTTGCCCGGCTCTGAAAACAGCAGCGAAATACACCAAATGCCCGCGATCGCCACCAGCGTATAGACAATTCGGCTGCCTAGCGCGGCCTGATTGCCAAACACCCAGGCGACCGCATCGAGTTCAAACAATCCGATAAGCCCCCAATTGAGCGCGCCGACGATCACCAGCAGCAATGCCAGCTTATTGAGCATCATACCACCCCTCCCTGATCGTCACTTAAAATCTTCAAAAGAAAGTTTTCCCATGCCTTTCCGAAATATTCAGTGTGATATTTACGTTGATTTCGCATTTTCAAATTTGTTTTGACGCAAAATTTCTGCTATACTGTTACCGAATGATAAAAAGTCGAGGGTTTGTCGTGAAAAGATATCGTCGTAAAAAAAGAACCTACCGCCTATTTGGAGTTGCAGCGGTCTATCTGCTGTTGTTTTTTGGTGCCATGGCAGCCTTCTGGCAGGCAAGCGGCCTAAAGCGCGTCAATAATGCGCCGCCGGTTGTTGCCGCCGCTCCGGTGTCCGCGGCTGCGGGCGCGGGACGGACAAACGGCGGCCTGCCGCTCATGAGCCGCAACGCGATTCTGTTTGACCCGGACGACGGTCAAACGCTCTTTGCCAAAAACGCGCGGGACAAGACCTACCCCGCGTCGCTGACCAAGCTGATGACGGCGCTGGTCGCCGTGGAGCAAATCAAAGATTTTGACGCCTCCGTCACGCTCGCGCGTGAGGATTATACCGGCCTATACGAGCAAAACGCCGCAATGGCCGGGTTTGTCATGGGCGAGACGGTCACGGCGCGCGACCTGCTGTACGCCACACTGCTGCCCTCTGGCGCGGAGGCCGCCTGTGCGCTGGCGCGCATGGCCGCCGGTTCCAAAGAGGACTGCGTCGCGCTGATGAACACGCGTGCCCAAGCGCTGGGCATGACCGGCAGTCATTTTACCAATGTCACCGGCTTGCACGACCCTGAGCATTACACCACAGCATACGACCTCTCGCTGCTGCTGACCGCCGCTTTAAAGAACGACCTGTTTACCG
>DALYYK010000201.1:0-5615 GCA_031983305.1 Candidatus Fimivivens sp.
CTCGGCTTTTAAAAGTGCCAGACAGTCGTCATCCAATATCAACGCCGGAACGGTATTAAAGATAAAGTCATAGTCCGGCAGCCGGTCTTTGAAGGCGGATAGCCGTACGGGCTGTAAACCCGAGGCTTCCGCAAAGGCGAGCGCCTCTTCGGCTCTGGCGGCAACCGTCACCCTCGCGCTCATGCCCTTGAGCTTTTCGGCCAGAATTTTGCCGCAGCGCCCATAACCGAGCACAAGGCAGTTGCTGCCGTGAAGATTGATGCCGCTGGACCCAATGGCCTCGAACACAGCGCCCTCAGCCGTTGCGATGGCGTTTAATATGGCGACCCTTTCGCGGCGCATGAGATCGTAACAAGCGATCTCATTTTGAGCGCAGAATTGCACAAGCGCGGGCGGTATGACCCCGCCTATCAGCAGATGCCGCTTGTTTAGCCGCTGCTCAAAGAACGGAATCAATTGCTCGACCGGCAGAAGGTTTTTTATAAAAGGAATCGGCCCTATCAGGACGCCGCATTGGTCAAATATTTCATCGAGGGCATGCAGCTCGGTGCAGTTTTTTGCCGGTACCGCGTCGGAAAGCCGATAGGTACCGACCGAATATTCCTTTTCCGCAAGCGACTTTGCCACATATATTTGTCGTTTATCACCACCAAAGACGACCATATCCAGAGTCCGAGACATATACTCACTCCTTTATGTCATCATATGAGAGGCGAAAAAATATGTGATTGGATGCGCATCCGCCGCCGATTGGATATTTTCTGCGATAAAATAAGAAATGCAAGGGGTGTTCGCCCCTTGCATCGGCCTTATTAAAGATCTGCATTCAAAAAATTACAAACACAATTGTTAGATGGACAGTGCCATAGTGGGATGGGACGCATTATATCAGATTATCGCTGAATGTAACTTGTTCGACTTCCTCAAAAAAGGGAATATAAATTGATGCCGCTCGATTGCGTAAAATGGTTCCAAATCTCAAATAGTTTTTTCCATTTTGGCACGGTGTAGTCGTTTACACCGTGCCGTAAAGCGTCATCAAGCAGGCTCTTTTCTAAGAGACAGACGCCTTGCGGGAGCGCAATGCTGTCACACAATTGAATTAACCGATCATAATCCGTATAAACTGATGCCGCCAAAATGCTCTGTAGTTCACGGAATACTTCATCTGAGCAGTCATTGGCCCCACTGTATACCTGAATGTTTTGAATGGGGAAGGAATGCGTTATACAAATTTGGGCTGCGTCCGGGTACCCTTTCCCCATGAGATATAAATACCCGTCATAAATGTGCATCATGCTAGTGCTACCTTTATAGCGTCCCAAATCATGTAACAAACCCAGTACTTCCGCCACGTCAGGCTCAAGGCCGGACGCTTTTGCAATCCGCTTTGCAGCCTTTGCTACGACTCTGGAGTGATCTGCCCAAGGCCCAGGGTTACAATTGAATGCCCACTCTAAATAAGCATTTGCGTGACTTAAATTAGGGATTTTCATTTGATCTCCTCTCAAGGACCGCCTGTGTGGCCCTTTAATTGGCATGACGGGAGCGGTACGATGCTCTGCAACACCATGCGTTATCTGAGTGCGCCGATCGCCTGTCGGCCATAGGCATTAGTAAAGCGCCCAAACCGTCTGTGGTAAAGGCACTTATTTGTTGTATCAGAAGTTTGCCTCTATGGTGTCCAGAACCTCCTGCATCGACGGAATGCTCGGGATACCGCCCATCTTGCGGGTTGAAAGGCTGGAGGCCGCGCTGGCAAAGCGGGCGATCTCGATCAGTTTGGCGGGGCTTAGCACGCCCGGCGCTTGATCCATGCCGAGGATGCGGCTGACCGCGCTGCCGCCGAAAATATCGCCCGCGCCGGTCGTGTCAATCGTTTCGACGCCGAGGCTGGGGCAAAACACGGTGCCCTGCCGGTTTTTAAGGCAACAGCCCCCGGGACCGAGCGTGATCATGGCAAGCTGTGCGCCGTATTCGTCGAGTATCCGCGCGGCGGCTTCCTCAACGCCACCATTCCAAAGGAAGCCCACCTCTTCATCGCTGATTTTGACCACATCAGCCTGAGAAAGCCCCCAGAGCATCTGTTCTTTGGCTTCTTTAGGGTCGCGCCAGAGCGAGAGGCGCAGGTTGGGGTCATAGGTGATAAGCTTCCCGCGCTGCTTGGCATAGGCGACCACCCGTTGCGTGGCGGTGCGCGCTGGCTCGTCGGTGAGGCTGAGCGTGCCGAAGTGGAACGTCCGCGCCGCGTCGATAAAGGATAAATCCAGCTCTTCAAAGCGCAGGCAGGTGTCCGCGCCCGGCTTGCGCGCAAAGTTAAACGAGCGGTTGCCCTCGCGGTCAAGCGTGACAAAAGCCAGCGTTGTAAACACCGACGGGTCTTCTATAATGCCCCCGGTTTCAATACCAACCTTTTTGAGCGTTTCTATGAGCAGGCGGCCGAAGGTGTCGGCCCCCACCTTGCCAAGAAAAGCCGTCCTTCTGCCGTAGGCGGTCAGCGCGGCCAAATAGTTGACCGGCGCGCCGCCGGGCTTGGCTGCCATCGTGGGGTATCCTTCCGCGTCGGTGTCAAGGGTCGTAAAATCAATAAGCAGTTCACCAATGGCCGTCACATCGTACATAGAGCGATTACCTTTCTTCCCCGGCAGGCGGATATTCGTTGCAGAGCAGGCGGTAGGGCGTTTCATCCTCCTCGATAGTGGGGAAGCGCCCGACCGGCTCATAAAAGCGGTTGTCAAAATAGTCGTCGTTGCACTGGCTGACCTCGCCCAGCAGCACCGGGCCGCCGCCTGCCTCGACCGAGAAATCGTGGTATAAGTAGGGCGCAAGCGTGATGCTTTCGCCGGGCGTGAGACGAAGCTGTGTACCAGCAGGCACTATGAGCACCCGCCCGTCCAGCCGCACACGCACCGCACCGATCCTATCCAGATCCTCATCTGGGGTGGTGTGATACACGCGAATCAGCACATTACCGCCGCCTCGGTTGATGATGTCTTCCATCTTGTTAAAATGAAAATGCATGGGGGCGTATTGCCCCTCGCGCAGATACAGCAGCTTCTCTGCGTAGGTTTTGGGATAGGTATCCCGCATGGCAAAGTTGCCGTTGCGGATAGTGATCAGCGAGAAACCGATTCTGCCAAAATCGCCCAGCCCGTAGTCGGTGATGTCCCAGCCGAGGCGGTTGTCGCGTATCTCGTCGTAATCGTGCCCCTTTTGCCACCAGTCCTCAGGCGTAAAGCTACAGAAGGGGGGCAGGGCAAAGCCGAATTTCGCGATAAACGCTTCCATCTCCCGGAGCGCGGCGTTAATTTCACTGCGTTTCATATTGATCACCGCTTTGACGCCAAGCATTTCTGGTTGCGCTCATTCAACAAAAGTGAGGCGTTTTTGATTAACGCCTGCGCCTGAGCCGAATCCTCCTGCAAAACGGCCTGCTCCAGCGTGCGGATGGTTTGTTGCAGCGCTTCTTCAACATCGATCAGCGCGGGGCTGCTGACCGGATCGCTAAATCGCACTTCTTCGGTCAGCTTGCCGAGGGCGTCCGCCAGCTGCGCATTCTGGGCGCGGCTTGTGACGCGTTCCAGATCAAGCCTCAGCGCGCGCAGGGTTTCGCATTTTTGTCCAACGCGCGCTTCAATATTGCTTATATGCCGGTTTGCGCTCAGCACGGCGAGTAGCCGGATGGTCGTGAGAGCAAACAACGCCGCCTGAAGCAGCCCGAACAGCGCGGGGGACAGCGAAAAGACCTGTGCGCGATCGAGCAAAACCGCGCCTGCGGACATCAATAGCGAGCCGACCATCTGGCTCTTAGCGCACAGCGGCAGCGAGGCGCTTCGCGGATATATTTCAGGATTCTTGAGCATCCAGAGCGTGGCTCCTGCCAGCACAACAATAGAAATCAGCGCAAATGCCCATGCAATTCCCACCAGTGGATCAAAACCGGTTAAAAGGGCTGCGGCTGAAACGATTGCTATAGCAACCAGCGCCGTGATGATTGTATTTCTTCGGTCTATCTGAGCGGTTGAATTGGGCGGTTCATGATATTTTTGCATTAAAAAGCCTCCTTATCGCGGCGCACCGCATTCGGGACAAAATTTTGCCTCAGACGGCAGCTCGGCTTTGCATTGCGGGCAGACTGCTTTAATCGCGGCGCCGCAAAATATGCAGAACGCATTGCCGGGCGTATGTTCGCCGCACACGGGGCAGACGACGGTATTTTGGGCAGACGTCGGAACCTTTTGTCCACAATGCGGGCAGAACTTTGCCTGCGCGGGAAGCTTTTGATTACATTGGGTGCAGGTTAAAACGGTGGCATCTCCCGCATTTTCAGACGTCAGGGTGGTTTGAACGGTGTTGCCCACGAGGCTTCCCACCGCTGGGCCGATGCCTGCCATCACCCCAAGGCCGATGCCGAGATTGCTCATCTGGCCCACGGCTTCATTGGCGGCCATGCGCTCGGCGACGTCAAAGCGGCGCTCCTGCTCATAGGTGTAGCCCTCTTGCGCGCGCTTTGAGGCCAGCCCCTGAGACTCGATCACCATCCGCTGAGTCTGCGTTTGCTGATCGATGACGCCGACCTGCTGGCGCAGCTTGGCTTCGGCAATATCGGCATACCGCCGAAAATGCAGCTCTTTAAATTTCTGATAGGCGCGATCCTCCTCGGGCTTTACAACCGTTGTGACAAAAAAACGCGCGAGGTCTACGCCATAGTCCTTAAAATCGGGGATGAGGCGCACATGCAGCTCTTGAGACATGACGGTCAGCTGCTCGTCAATTTCAAAGATATTAATTTTCTGTTGGCGGATCGCCTGCGCCAAATAGGTTTTAATTTTAGTCATCAAAAAAGCGCGGAACTGGTCGACCAGCGCTTTTGGGGTCAGGTCGCGTTGAGTGCCCACCAGCTTAATCAGCAGCTTGCGTGCGTTTTCTACCCGCAGGCTCATCTCGCCCGACGCGCCGATCTGAATTGGGAACGCATAGGTGGGCTCCATATACTCCACCTTGCTGTCGGTACCCCACTTGATTGCCATCTGTTCAACCTTGTTGATGAAATAAACCTCGCAACGAAACGGCGTGATATCGCCGGTCGGTCGGTTGAGCAGCTTGCCAACCAGCGGCAGGTTTTGCGTTTCAAGCGTGTGCCGGCCTGGGCCGAACAGGTCCAGCGCCTGCCCGTTGAGGAAAAACAATGCCTCCTGAGATTCGTGCACAATCAGCTGCGCGCCGATATTGAAGTTCTCGGTCGGATGCTTCCATACAAAGATCTCGTTGCCACCCTCGTATTGAATGATCTGTGCGATTTGAGCCATCTTTATCATTCCTCCGTTTCATGGTTGGTCAGCTATATTTTTAAGAATCGGCAGCCTGCTCAGCCTCTTCCAGCTCGTTTCTGCAAATCTCAACATAATGAAGAATCTCGGGGTTTTCGCCCAAAGCGTGTAGCTTTTCCAGAAGCTCTTTAAGACCGTCTATTTTTCTGTTTCGGATAACATAAAAGCCGTTAAGGAGGCGTAGCAAGCCCTCCAGACGCTGTGTTATTTCGTTTAATGCTCTGATGTCATAATAAAGCGGTTGCCGCCGTCTTAATTCGTCTTGATCCCGCTGTTCTCTATTTC
>DALYYK010000202.1:0-5568 GCA_031983305.1 Candidatus Fimivivens sp.
TATATTAAATAGTATTAATTACTAATTATATTTTTAAGCAATAAAAGGTGAGGCCTGCATGAATAAGCCGATAAAGAGAAGAAATAGCGTGCAAAAGCAAATGATTTTGCACGCGCTTAAACATTAGCGCATCCCCCCGCACAAGAAGTTTTGGATGATTGTATTAATGCAGAACCCCTATATGAGCCGCGCCATTGTCTATCAGAATTTGCATCTTGTGGAAGACGAGAGCATAAAGCCGCGCTCTTTTCCGAATTCTCCCGAGCGCTTTAATATGCAAATCAGGATGCATTATCATGGCTTGTAGCAAATACGGCAAATTCTTTGATTGGAACCGCAGTATTTCAAAGAGATTAATGAAAAAATTGCGGAGGATCCCGGGTTCTCCATTGAAAGTCACGACATATATTTTTAAGGGGATCCGCCCGCTTTGTAAAACGATAACCTATAAACAGCGGACGGACCATGCGCAATCGAATTTTAAAAGAACGGAGAAAGATATGATCGTATCGTGGATGACAACCAACCAATGTAACTTATCGTGCAAACATTGCTATCAGGATGCCGGCCATAAAAAAGAAGAGGAATTGAGCACCGCGCAGGCCAAAAAATTGATTGATGAGATTGCCAGCGCGGGCTTTAAAATTATGATTTTCAGCGGCGGGGAACCGCTGCTGCGCCCCGATATTTTCGAGTTGGTAGCCTATGCCGCAAAAGCGGGGCTTCGCCCGGTATTTGGAACAAACGGGATGCTGATCACAAAGGACGTGGCCCTTCAGTTGAAGGATTCCGGCGCTGCCGCGATGGGCATCAGTCTGGACAGTTTGGACGAACAAAAACACAACAATTTTCGCGGGAACAAAGAGGCTTTTCGCAAGACGATGGAAGGGATGCAAAATTGCAAAGAAGCGGGATTGCCGTTTCAAATTCATACCACTGTTATGGACTGGAATCAAAATGAAGTCTGCGATCTGGTGGATTTTGCAGTACGGAAGGGCGCAATCGCCCACTATATCTTTTTTTTGATACCCGTAGGAAGGGGAAAGTTCATCGAAGAAACCTCCCTGGAGGTCGCGGAATATGAAGCGCTTTTACATACTATTATGGAGAAACAGAAGGCCGTGCCCATCGATATTAAACCTACCTGCGCCCCCCAGTTTACGAGGGTTGCCAAGCAAATCGGAACCCGGACGCGGTTTTCTCAGGGCTGTCTGGCGGGATCGTCCTATTGCATTGTCAGCCCGGTTGGGATTGTCCGCCCCTGCGCTTACATGACGGAAGAAGCGGGGGATATCCGGCAGATGCCCTTTGATGAAATCTGGAAAAATAGCCCGTTGTTTGAAAATTTACGTACGCGGGACTATAAAGGAGCTTGCGGCGTTTGTGATTATAAAATGGCGTGCAGCGGCTGCCGCGCCCGGGCCGGATATTATCACGGCGGTGATTATATGGCGGAGGACAGCTACTGTGCCTATCAGAAACAGTTGGCCGCAGGGGTGCCGGGATGATGCGTAAAAGCAAAGCGGCTTTTCTGATATCCCTGTTGCTTGCGGTGGTACTCTGTTCCGGATGCGGCGCAAAACCGGCGGCTTCTCAGGATGTACGGGAAGCGGCGGTCTTTACCGACGCCCTTGGGGAAGAAATATCCGTTGGCAATCCGCAAAGCGTGGTGGCGTTGATGGGCAGCTTTGCAGAAACCTGGCTGCTGGCCGGCGGCGAGCTGACCGGCGTTACCGACGATGCCTTTGAGGAAAGGGGGCTGACGCTGCCGGCGTCGGTTCCTTCTGTGGGGAAATACAATAGCCCCAATGTTGAGGCGATTATCGCGCTGAATCCCGATCTGGTGCTTCTTTCCGCGCAAACACAGGCGCATGTTGCGCTGCAAGCCGTGTTAAAAAACGCCGGCATTCCCGCAGCCTATTTCAGTGTGACCGATTTCGACGATTATCTGCAGATGCTGGAGATTTGTACGCAAATAACCGGACAGGAGACGCTTTACCGGGAAAACGGCTTGGAAGTCGAAAAACAGATTGTACAGATCGTTTCCCAGGCGCAGGGGCAAAAGCATCCTTCGGTGCTGCTTCTGATCACTTATTCCGGCGGCGGGGTGGCCATGGATTCCAAGAGCATGACGGGGAAAATGCTCAGTGATCTGGGGTGCGAAAACCTTGCCGACCAAAATCCGAGTCTGCTCAAAGAATTTAGTGTGGAAAGCATTCTGATATCCGATCCGGATTTTATTTTTGTTGTTCCCATGGGAAACGACGATGAACTAGCTAAAAAAAATCTGCGTGAGGTTATCGAATCAAATCCTGCGTGGAGCGGGTTATCCGCCGTAAAGAATGGCCGTTATATTCTTTTACCCAAAGAACAGTTCCTGTATAAACCCAATGCGAAGTGGGGAGAAAGCTATGCCTATCTCTCAAGGGTGCTCTATGACGGACAATAGAAACAGATGGCGCATTTTGTTGCTTTCGGCGTTCGGACTGCTGTTTTTCGCGGTATCAGGCGTTTGTCTGGGGGCAAATCCGATCTCCTTTTCCAACATGATGCGCGTACTGGCCCACGGCATGACGGACGACCCCGTATACCGCATTGTAATGTATGTGCGTCTGCCCAGAGTGCTGGGCGCGATTTTAGCGGGAAGCGGGCTTGCCGTTTCGGGCGTCATGATTCAGGCGGTGCTCAACAACCCTTTGGCCAGCCCCAATATTATTGGCGTCAACGCCGGGGCGGGCGCGCTGGTTTTGCTGACCTCCGCGTTCCTTCCGGCGTACCGTTTTTTGCTGCCCCTGTCCGCCTTTGCCGGAGCGCTCTTCGCCGCCCTGCTTGTGCTGATGATCGCATTGGGAAGCGGCTTGTCTCAACTGACGCTGGTCCTGACCGGATTTGCCATCAGCAGCCTGTTCGCCGCGGGGATGAATACCATCCTGATTCTCTATCCCGACGCCTATATCGGCGCGGGCAATTTTTTGGTGGGCGGGCTTTCCGCGCTGACGATGGACGACCTGACCTATCCCTGCCTCTATATCGCGGTTGGATTGATTTTGGCCGTGCTCAGCGCCGGAGAACTGAATCTGCTTTCTCTCGGCTCGGACATGGCAAGGTCTCTGGGGATGAATGTACCGCTGTGCCGGGTTCTGTTCCTTTCGGTTGCGGCCCTGCTTGCGGGCGCGGCAGTAAGCTTTGCGGGCTTGATCGGGTTTGTGGGCCTTGTGATTCCCCACGCGGTGAAATTTTTGATCGGCAGCGACTATCGTTTTGTCGTTCCGATAAGCGCGTTTTTTGGGGCGATCTTCGTACTTGTGTGCGATTTGCTGGCGAGAGCCTTGTTTGCGCCATATGAACTGCCGGTCGGCATCCTGATGGCGTATATCGGAGGGCCGTTTTTTGTTTGGCTCATCTTTAAAAACAGGCGGGAAAGCTATGCTTGAATTTGACAACGTTTCCTTTTCCTATAACGGGCAACCGTTGATAGAGAATTTGTCGGCGCGCTTTGAAAAAGAAAAAATCACAACCATTATCGGTCTCAACGGATGCGGAAAGAGCACGTTGCTCAAACTGGGCGCCCGGCTTTTGACGCCCAAAAGCGGCCGGATTTTTTTAAAAGGGCGTGACATCCGGCCGATGAAAAGCAAAGCCTTTGCCAGGGCGGTCGCAATGCTTTCGCAAAGCAATTTTCCCTCTCAGATGACCGTTGAAAACGCGGTGCTTTGCGGCAGGTATCCGCACCGCGCCTTTGGGCAGACGCCCTCAAAAGCAGATTTGGACATGGTACGGCAAGCAATGACATGGACTTGCTGTGAGGCCTTTGCCAAGCAGGAAATCAGCCGGTTGTCGGGCGGAGAGCGGCAACGCGTATTTTTGGCCATTGTGCTGGCGCAGGATACCGACCTGATTTTTTTGGATGAGCCGCTGACCTATCTGGATATCCATGTTTGCTATGAGCTGATGGAACAGATTGCAAACTTGAATAAACAGATGGGTAAGACGCTTGTTTTGGTGCTGCATGACTTAAATCTGGCGCTAAAATATTCCGATAAGCTCGTATTGATGGACAAAGGGAGAATTTTTGCAAGCGGTACGGCGCAGGAGATGCTCGAAAACAATTGGATTCAGACAATCTTTAAGGTAAACGCCAAATGCTTCTCCGATCAAAGCGGTTCCTATTTTTGCTTTGATAAGAATATCTAATGCAATGCGCCAAAATTTGCCTAACTTCTCAGAATAGACAAACCCATCTTAGTTCAAAGATGAGTTTGTCTATTTTAATGCCCCCAATAAAGCCTGCTGCATAGACGCTCCCGCATGTCGCTTATCCGGCATCCCTTTTATCATAGAAAAACACCCCATATACTTTCAGCATATCATACGGTCTAACATAGGTGCAGTTCAGATGGCAGACGGCGGGGTTTTATCTACTTTTTAAACGCAGGGCTATTGTATTTGCCTATAAAGTAATTAGTGAAAGTCTACAATTATTTTACACATGAAATGTATAAACAAATTGTTTGGTCAATAAGTTTATCCCTGTTGGATAATTTGTTGAGGCCTTTTTATCATCTCTTACCCTATACAATCCGACAGAAACCGTTAAAATAGAGACTACAGCCATTTGTCGCAAGATTAACGACGCAACGCATCTATAAACCGGTGTATTTGAGAGGAGGAATTCCAATGGAAAAAGCGCAGACAACCTTCCAGCTGGTATACACGCCCGATGAAAAACCCCGAACAACGCAGGACGCTGTTATCTATTCGCTGCAATGGATCATGATCATGTTTTATCCGGTTGTGTGGGGCTATTCGATCGTGGGAAAAGGACTGGGCATGACCGGCGAGGAAATGGGCATGTACATGGTCCGGGTGGTGTTCATCATTGGCATCTCCACCTTGTTGCAGGTGCTGGCGGGGCACCGGCTTTCGATGGTATCCGGCCCCAACATTATCCCCTCACTCGCTATTGTAGCAGCTGGGGCGGTGGGCGGTAAGGAATACGCGCTGCAATCCTTCAATGCCTATATCATTGCGGGCCTCATTGTCGCAGCTTTGGGCGCCGCCGGGTTTATCAGCTATATCGGACGGGTCTGGACGCCGCTGGTTTCCGGTGCGATGATTCTGATGGTGGGCCTCTCGACCAGTACGGCGGGGGTTTCCCTCATTGCCAGCCAGAATGCCACCGCGCCCTTCTTTATCGGAATCGCCCTCGCGCTCATCTGCGGCTTCCTCTCGATCAAGGGGAAGGGGATGATCGCAACCATCCCGGTTCTCATCACCATTGTGCTCGGCTATCTCATCTTTATGGTGATCGGGCAATTTGACTGGGAGCTTGTCACCTCCATGCCGGTGTTCACCGTTCCCAAGCTCTTCCCTTACGGCATGCAGATGCCGCCGGTTGATCTGATTGTCACGATGGTCATCGTTAACATCTTCTCCGCGGTCAACCTCTATGGCAACATTCAAGGCTACACCGGCATTATCGGCAAGAAGATGACCGCTGTGGAAGAAAAAAGGTACTTCTCGGTCTTCGGCATTGTCGAGGGTGTGCTCGCTTCGGTTTTCGGTGTT
>DALYYK010000203.1:0-5566 GCA_031983305.1 Candidatus Fimivivens sp.
TGGCTTAAAAGACCGCCCTCACAGGCCAGGTGAAACCGCGTTGAGGCGGGTGCTGTAAAAAAGTCACTCTTATTTTCTAAAAAGCTCAACAGTTCACGCGCGCCCTCGCGGGTTATGTATTGATGATATAATTCCAGAAACTCCTGTTTTTGATCCATGGGTTCCACCTCTTTTAGCGGTAATTGTTGTCCGAACGTGGCGACGGGCACCAAGACTGTCGCCAAAAAGCACACAGGCTATTGCGCGCATTTCTGTCGCGGCGCTGCTTTAGACTATTAACCATGAGCGCAAGCGAGTGGTATAATTGGCCATCGCTGTAAGCGGCCATTAGAATCAAGCGTATATAGCCGCCTTGCGGTTATTATATCACAAAAAGCGCGTCATTTCCATGTTATCAGCTTGACAACCAAAGCAAAATTGCTATAATCAAAACATATCAATTTAGGGGGATATTGATGAAGATATCAACCAACAGCCGTTATGCGCTCCGGTTTTTGGCGCGTGTGGCGCAAAGGCAAGGCGACCGCGTCACGACCTCGGCTGCGGCGCAGGCCGAGGGCATCTCAGAAAAGATGCTCGAGCGCATTGCGGCCAAGCTGACCCGCGAGCGTTTTCTCGTCAGCGAAAAGGGTATAAAAGGCGGCTATGTGCTGGCCCGCCCGGCGGATTGCATCACGGTGTCACAGGTGCTGCGCGCGATGGAAACACCCTATCTGCCCCGACATTGCATTGAGCAGGCCGACAAAAACTGCAAAATGTCGGGCGAATGCAATATGTTGTGGCTGTGGCAGCGCGTGGATGAGGCCATTTGCGGTGTAACCGACCATGTGACCGTCGCCGATATCATGCGGCGGGATGATTTTTGATTTAGCGGCTTAGATTGATCATTCGCCGTCCAGCGCGTATCGCGCCTGTCACAAACGGCGGTGTGTGGCGACTCAGACTCTGCCGCCACGGTTTTTCTCATAGAATAAAAAGCGCCGTCAGGCCTATGTAAAGCCTGACGGCGCTTTTTTATTGACGACTTGGTATGCGCAAAAGAAATTTTGGGCGCAGCGGTTATATCAGCATGACGGGCTCGTTGCCGGCAAGCAGCTCGGTAAGGTGCTCGCCCATGCCCTTGACCTCATAGCCCATATCGGTCAGCTGGCGGGCGACGCCGTAGCGTACCGCGCAGGCCATGCAAACGCGAATCGGGACGCCAAGGTTTTGGAGAATCTCAAGCTCGCCCTGCACATCCTGGCTTTCGGCTGCCGCCTGAACCGAGGGGCCCCACAAAATAAGTTCAACCTGTTTCCACCAGCCGTTTAGGAGGCTGTCGCGCGCATACAGCAGCGCCATATCGATAGCTGCGCGTTTATCGACACTGATCCAGACAATTGCAAGCTTCTTTTCATTCATTGAAATCATCCTCAATATCGTGATGCTTCACTTACATTATAGTCGGCGGGATAGAGGATGTGACATGACAATACGGCTGAGCCTGCTCCCGATGGGACAGCGCGGCCAATTTTTGTGGTGAAAATGCACTCTCAATGATAAAAATGCCTGAATAATGGCAAAATTAAAATACGGCCGTCGTTAAAACGCGCGACCGTATTCTCGCAGATATTCTTTAGTGTGGAATGCGTTTTATCTGCACCAAAGCGGCTATTTTGCCAAAAAGGCCAGCGCCGAGCGAACGGCGATCTCAATGCCGACCGGCATCGCATTCTCGTCAGGGGAGAAGCCGCCGTTGTGAATCGGATAAAACGGCTGCCCGGGTGTCTGGACGCCAAGCCAGAAAAAGACGCTGGGTACCTTTTCGCAATAAAAAGAGAAATCCTCGCCACCGAGCGCCGACATCTCGGGCAGATGGGTGCCGTCGCCGATAACCGCCCGCATCACGCTGTGTACCAGCTCGAACATGCCGGGGTCGTTGACGGTGGGGGAATAGCCCTTGAAATATTCCACGTCGCAGCTGCCGCCCATCGATTCGGCAACGCCCTTGGCGATCTGCGCGATGCGCTCGGGCATCTTGTTTCGCACCTCGGGGTTTAAATTGCGGCAGGTACCCTCGAGCTTGACCGCGTTGGCGATGACATTGTAGCGATCGCCGCCGTGAATGGTGCCGATCGACACGACGGCGGCGTCGCGCGGACTGACCTTTCTTGAGACGATGGTTTGCAGCGCTGTGATTACCTGCGCGGCGATGACGATGGCGTCGACGCCGTCCTCAGGAGCTGAGCCGTGGCTGCTTTTGCCGTGTACCGTGATATGGAAGCGGTCAGAGGAGGCCATCATCGCGCCGTTGCGTATGGCGGCGGTGCCGACGGGATACTGCGGCCAGACATGCTGGCCGATCATGGCGTCGACACGCGGGTTCTCGAGCACGCCGTCGCGGATCATGGGGGCGGCGCCGCAGTTGAGAACATCCTCCTCGGCGGGCTGGAATACCAGCTTGACGCAGCCGGAAAATTCATCCTTTATAGAGAGCAGGACATGTGCCGCGCCGAGCAGCATGGCGGCGTGCATATCGTGCCCGCAGGAATGAGAGACACCGGGGTTCTGCGACGCAAAGGCAAGGCCGGTCGTCTCCTGTATCGGCAGCGCGTCAAAATCGGCGCGCAAACCAACGCATTTTCCGGGCCCAACGCCGTTTATGACCGCTGTAATGCCGTGACCGCCAACGCCGGTGGTCGGCTCAAGGCCCATTTTCCGCAGCGCTTCGGCAATAAAAGCGGCGGTTTGTGCTTCTTCATGGCTTAGTTCGGGATTCTGATGTATATGGCGGCGATAAGCAATGATTTGATCGAGATAAGAATTGATAATTGCTTTGATGTCCTTCATAAATGCAATGCCCCTTTCTATATTTCTATTGTACGTGAAATATGACGGTAGGTCAACCCAAAATGCGGTCAGATAAGCCAAACAAACCTCCTGAAATTTGGGTATATTTTACAATCGAAAGTCTGATTTGCACTAAAACCTGCAAAAGAAATGAAGTTTTCCCGTCATGCTTTCGGGCAAGATGAACCGATCAGGTTAAAAAAGTTACTGAAATTCCAGCGTTTTTTTATAATGCATCAAATGCTTTTTCGTGGTACAATATCAAAGAACATGTCAAATTTAAGGTCAGTACATTGTAAAAGATCAATATGCAGTGGGACCACTCAAAAAGGAGCAACATTTATGACCATCCTTAATTTCATTGCCATGGGCGGTGGCGTAGCGCTTTTTCTATATGGAATGAGCGTTATGGGCAACGGGCTCGAAAAGATTTCAGGCGGCAAAATGGAAAAGGCGCTTGAAAAACTCACCGGGAATATCCTGTCCAGTGTGGCGCTTGGCGCTATCGTCACCGGTGTTTTACAGAGCTCGTCGGCAACCACCGTTATCGTGGTGGGTCTGGTCAACGCCGGCATCATGCAGTTGCGGCAGGCTGCGGGTATTATTATGGGTGCGAACATTGGTACGACCGTGACGGCACAGCTCATTCGCCTCGCAGATATTCAGGGCGGCGGCATGGCGCTCCAGTTTTTAAAGCCGGCTACGCTTGCCCCGCTGTTGGCGATGATCGGTATTGTCATGTATATGGCCTCCAAAAAACCTAAGCGTCGTGAGGTCGGCCAGATGCTGGTGGGCTTTGGCATTTTATTCGCGGGTATGTTTGCGATGGAGGCGGCTGTTGCGCCGTTACAGCATTCCCCGATGTTTGCCAGCGTGCTGAGCGCCATGTCCAACCCCGTTCTCGGCGTGCTGGCGGGCGCGATTATCACGGCGATTATTCAGAGCTCTGCGGCGTCGATCGGTATGCTTCAGGCGATATCCGCCACCGGCGTACTGCGGTTTTCGGCGGCTTTTCCCATCATCATGGGGCAGAATATCGGTACCTGCATCACAGCGCTCTTATCGTCGATCGGCACCTCTAAAAACGCGAGGCGGTCGGCGCTGATCCATCTGTATTTTAACACCATCGGCACGATTGCTTTTTTAATGGTGGTGTACAGCCTTAAGGCGATTCTTGGTCCGCCTGAGTTTTGGAATCAGACGATCGGCCGCAGTGGCATTGCAAATTTTCACACCTTTTTTAATATCACGGTGACGTTGCTGTTGCTGCCCTTCTCGAATTTTCTGGTGCGGCTGGCCTGTGCGACCATCAAAGACCATGGCGAGGACGAGAAGTTCAAGGTACTCGAGTTGCTCGATGAGCGCTTGCTCAAATCCCCCTCGATTGCGTTGCAGCAGTGTGACCACATGATCAGCAAAATGGCCGAATACGCTCACAAGAACTTTTTGGACAGCGTTGAGCTGCTGAAAAAGTTTGACGTTAAAACCGCTGAGCGGATTAACGAGAATGAGAACCTTGTGGACAAGATGGAGGATAAGCTTGAGCATTATCTGATCAAGCTGTCGGCCCAGCCGGTTTCGGACGAGGATAGCCGCACCGTTTCAACGGCGCTGCATATGGTCAAGGATTATGAACGCGTCAGCGATTATTGTGTGAATCTGATGGAATGTGCCGAGGAGATGCAGTCGGCCAGCGTGTCCTTTTCTCAACAGGCGCTTGATGAGCTGGATGTGCTGATCGGCGCCGTCAACGATATCATCGGTATCGCCAATCAGGCGCAGATGTCGTCGAGCACGACCATCGCAAAGCGGATAGAGCCGCTGGAGGAGACGATCGACGCCATCGTCGAGCGCCTCAAGGATATGCATGTCGAGCGGCTGAAGATTGGCGAATGTAATATTCACAGCGGCATTGTTTTTCTTGAGATTCTTACAAACCTTGAGCGCATTGCCGATCATTGCTCTAATATCGGCCTGAGCATCATCGGCAACAAGGACGAACGTGCGCGATATGAATCGCACGAATATATCAAGCGCGCGCATGAGGCAGGCGATTCGGACTATGTAGCCAATTATCAAAACTATATGAGCAAGTACTACAACGCCATTCAGTCCGACCGCAAATAAAAGGCGGACATGACTCAGATGACGCAACATGTTTTCGGAGTTGTACGAACGATTTACCATGGCATTTAAAAAGGTGATAATATGAATTATTCAAAACAGCGCGAGCTTATAATCGACGCATTACGACGCACCGATCAGCATCCAACGGCGGAGACGGTCTATCGGACGCTCAAGGGCGAACACCCCCGCCTGAGCTTAGCGACGGTTTATCGCAACCTGAACCAGCTTTGCGAGACCGGTGTGATCAAGAAACTGCATGTTGCCGATTCTCCCGACCGGTTCGACGGCAATGTCGAGCCGCACTACCATTTGTGCTGTAAAGATTGCAGACAGATTATTGATATCACTGTGCCTAAGGATGCTTGGCGCAGCCTGATCTCAAAGAACGAAAAGCACTGCATTGATGGATGCGATGTTCTTTTTTACGGCACCTGTGCTCAGTGCGCCGAACAAGGCTCCGAGTAGGCTGTCAGATAAACGCCCAACGTTTCTCATGAGATTCGCTGATTAAACGTTGATCGGCATTAAACCGCATGCAGGCGGATGTTTGCATGCGGTCTTGACTTTTTAGCATAATTTGTTATATTTTGGCTAAATGTTTTTGGAATGT
>DALYYK010000204.1:0-5493 GCA_031983305.1 Candidatus Fimivivens sp.
GAATATGTCAACCGTGAGGACGATCTCGGCGAAGAGGGCCTGCGCAAAGCGAAGGAATCTTATCGCCCTGTATTGATGTATGAGCGCTATGTCGCCGCCGAAAAATAATGGAAGAACGAAAATTAAACTTTAATTTCACCCAGGCGACCGCCGGAATGGCGACGCCGTTAAAACAGCTTTGGCGGATCGTCTTTGGCGACACCGAGGCTTATATCAATCTGTTCTTTGACCACCGCTTTTCCCCAGAGCACACGATGGTGGCTCTTTTTGAGGGTGCGCCGGTTGCGATGCTCTATCTTTTGCCGATTACAATTCAGCAAGACAACGTCAATTATGACGCGCGGTATATCTACGCTGTCGGTACCCATCCCGACTTTCGTTCGCAGGGCTTGAGCGGGCGGCTGCTCGCGGCTACCCACGAGCGGTTGACCGCCGAGGGGGTCGCGCTGTCGCTGCTTGTCCCCGCTGAACCCTCACTGTTTGATTATTACGGTGCGCGCGGTTATACGACCGAGTTTTATCGTCAGACGGCGACGTTTGTGGCGCGGCCTGATCCAAAAGAACTGGCGGCGCTGACGCCTGCCGAGCTGTCCGATTTGCTAGAGCTGCGCGACCGCGCGTTTAACCAAAGCGGCCTTTACGCGCGGTGGGACACTGCCGCGCTGCGCTACCAGCAGCAGGAGGCTGCGCTGCTCGGCGGCGAGACGCTGATGTTTGACGCGCCCGAGGCGGGTTATGCGCTGTGCTACCCCGCTGCGGAGTCGGTGATCGTCAAGGAGTGGACAGGCCGTGCGCTTTACGCGCAGGTTTTAAACGCGATCGCCGCGCGGTATAACCGCGATAAGATAACGCTGCGGCTGCCCGCCGACTTTGACGCGGACGTCGCCCCCCAACCCTTTGCGATGACCAAATGGTATCTTTCAGAAAGGAACGCGCCGCAGGGCAACGCCCCCTATCTCTCACTGGTGCTGGATTGATGGAAGAATTGATGCAAAAGCTGGCTAATATAACACAAAAGCCTACTAATATTAAGGAATATAAAAACGCGCTGCGAAAGCGTTATAAAGAGCGCCGCCGTCTGATGACTCAGGCCCGAAAGGCGATGGCCGACCACCGCATCGCGGTGCGGCTGCGGTCGCTGACCAGTTACCGGCGGGCCAAAACGGTGTTGGTCTATGTCTCGATGCCCATCGAGGTCGACACCCGCGAGATTATTCAAAAGGCGCTGTCGGACGGCAAACGTGTCGCGGTGCCGCGCTGCGTGCCCGGCACGCGGGAGATGGAGTTTTATCTGATCGACAGTCTGGAGGCGCTTTTACCGGGTACCTTTAATGTTTTGGAGCCGGTGCCTGATCCAACGCGCCTGCTGACCGACTTTTCGCACAGCATCTGTGTGGTGCCGGCGCTGGCCTGCGACCGCGGGGGATATCGGTTGGGATATGGCGGCGGTTATTACGATCGCTTTTTGCGCGATTATCCGGGCGAAAAGGTGTTGATACTATATAAATGCTGTTTGGTGCCACATCTGTGGCATGGAAGGTATGATGTTCCGGTTGACCGCATTGTTACAGAATATTTTACCGCCGCTACCGCTGTGCGCCATTCGAGCGTAAGGTAGCACAACAGATTAAAGTTTTTGGTCAAGCTTTTTTAAAAAGCTTGTGGAGACCGGGGCAAAGCCCTGCGTACTCTTATTGTTTAAAAGTGCAGGAGCGGGTGTAAAAACAGTCCGAGGGGACTGTTTTTACGCGGGAGAATAAGTGATGCGCACTAAAAATATCCGCCGGTTGCAGATACGTTAAGCGTGCGTCTCGCGATTTGGTTGCGCCGTAAGGTACATCGTTAATTTTTAATTAAAAACTTTTATTTTTTTCTTTTACTCGTCTCCGAGCTTGCTTGTCCCATTCGTGCCACAGCAAAAAGCCCCTTTCGGGGCCTTTTGCCTGGCGCAACGCCTAAGTAAGAGCAGCTATTGCATTAGCAGCATCCGCATCCGCAGTTGTTACCGCAGGAAGTGCCGGCTACATTGCCGCATCCGCAGTTGTTACCGCAACCGGCGCCACCCAGCCCGCCACCACAGCAGCAGAACAGCAGGATGATGATAATGATGATCCACAGACAACCGGAATTATTACCCCACATGTCAAATTCACCTCACATTGATGATTTATTACATACTATGCCTTTGGTGTGATGGTGGTTACAACGTAGGAAGGGAGAAACCCGCAATGAGAAAAAATTTATCTGAGGAAGGCCGACCGCAGCCTGAGCGTCGGCGACGCCGCTCGAATGGGATGGCGCTGCTGGGTTCAGTGTTGTTAGTGCTCGTCGCCGCGGGGTTTCTGGCCTTTTTTGCGATTTCAAGCGCGACTGATCTGCTCGCCTTTGGCAAGGAGGATCGGCAGATTGAGGTGACGATTGAAAGCGGTATGTCGGTCAACGAGATTTCTCAGCTCTTAGGTCAGAGCGGCGTCATCGAGCAGCCACTGACCTTTCGGCTTTATGCCGCGCTGCGCAACAAAGATCATGACTTTCAGGCCGGCAGCTATGTTTTTAACTCGAACATGAGCTACGACCGCATCATCACGGCGCTGCGTTCGGGCGATATCATCAAGGAAGAGGTCACCATCACCTTCTACGAGGGCATGACGCTGCGCGAGATTGCCGCCGCGCTCGAAGCGGAAGGCGTCTGCCCGGCCAAAGCCTTCATCGAGTATACCCAGACCGGCGAGCTGACCTATGAGTTTATCGACATGATGCCCGAAAGCGACCTGCGTTTTCGGCGGCTTGAGGGATATCTCTTCCCCGACACCTATGATTTCTACGTTGGCGAGAATGTGCAGTCGGTCGCTAGAAAGTTTTTAAGAAACTTTCAGACCCGCATCATGCCCGATCTCTATTCCGAAATACAGGACGCGGGCATGACGCTTGACGAGGTGATCACCCTCGCCTCGGTCATTCAGAAGGAGGCGGGCAACCCCGAGGAGATGGGCATGGTCTCGTCGGTGTTCCACAACCGCATGGACGATGTTGCCGCGGGGCTGCCGA
The DNA here is from genome assembly GCA_031983305.1 of Candidatus Fimivivens sp. Taxonomy (GTDB): domain Bacteria; phylum Bacillota; class Clostridia; order Oscillospirales; family Ruminococcaceae; genus Yanshouia. The sequence goes on from DALYYK010000204.1 coordinate 3,049, forward strand.
TGTTGCAATCCGACGTGACGATTTTCTATGTCGAAAATGACATCAAGCCCTACCAGACCCGCGCCATTCAGGAGATGTACGACGCGTATAACACCTATGTGAAGAAGGGCCTGCCGGTCGGCCCCATCTGCTCGCCGGGCTTGGATGCGATTAAGGCCGCGATCCACCCCGACCAATCGCAGAACTATTTCTTTGTCACAGACATCAATGGCAAATATTATTACAGCAAAACGCTCGATCAGCATTATGCCAATGTGCGCAAGGCCGCCGCCGCGGGCGGGGCCAAGCACGGTACCGACGTGCAGTAAAATTCAAGTTAACCGGGCCGGGCGCGCGTTGGTGCATCGCCCGGCCCGATTTGTCACACGCTTAAGCTACAGCCCGATATCCGCACATAAAGGAGCAAAATCAATGAAAAAGCCCGAACTGCTGTGTCCCGCCGGAGATTTTGAGCGTCTGCAAACCGCGATCCGCTACGGGGCCGACGCGGTCTATATAGGGTCCACCCAATACGGTATGCGTGCCGCGCCCGCCAATTTTACGCTTGAGCAGCTTGCCGGGGCAGCGGATTATGCCCACGCTCACGGCGTCGCGCTGCATCTGACCGTCAACACGCTGCCGCGCTGTGACGAGACGCCCTCGCTGCCCGATTTCTTAACGCAGGTCGGGCAGACCGGCGTCGACGCCTTGATTATCGCCGATCTCGGCGTGCTGACGCTGGCGCGAAAGCTGCTGCCCGATATCGAGCTGCATGCCTCAACTCAGACCGGCATCGTTAACGAGCTGACCGCCAACGCGCTTTATAACCTTGGCGTCAAGCGGGTGGTGCTCGCGCGCGAGCTGACGCTCGATGAGATCAAGACGATCCGCGAGAGAACGCCCGAGGCGCTCGAGCTTGAGGCGTTCATCCACGGGGCGATGTGCATGTCCATCTCGGGTCGGTGCGTCATCTCCAATTATCTCACCGGGCGGGACGCCAATCGTGGTGAGTGCTCACAGCCCTGCCGCTGGAATTATCATCTGATGGAAGAAAAGCGCCCGGGCATCTTTCTGCCGGTGTTTGAGGATGAACATGGCTCGACGATTTTAAACGCGAAGGATCTGTGCATGCTCGAGCATTTAAAAGCACTGGCCGACGCGGGGATCGCGAGCTTAAAAATTGAGGGACGTGCAAAGTCGCCGTATTATGTCGGCGTTGTCACCAACGCCTATCGCGCCGCGCTCGACGCCGCGATGCAAGGGATGCCCGCGCCCGAATGGACGCTGCGCGAACTGCAAACCGTGTCACACCGCGAATATTCAACCGGATTTTTCTTCGGGCGGGAGCCGTTGCAGCAGAGCTATTACGCCGGCGGCTATGTGCAGGATTGGGAGGTCAGCGCCGTTGTCGAGCGGTGCGAGAACGGGCGGCTGTATCTGATTGAGAAAAACCGCTTTGCGCAGGGGGATGTGCTCGAGCTCTTAGAGCCGGGACGGAAGCCGCGCCAGCTCACGGTGACCGATCTGCGCGATGAGACGGGCGAACTGCTGGATGCCGCGCGGCATCCGCATATGAAGATCAGTGTGGCTTATGACGGCGCAGCCAGCGCGGGCGCGATGCTGCGGCGCGAAAAAGCGCGGCAGGCGTAAACCTTAAGAACGCCACAAATAGACGCAAATTAAAAACGCGCCCTGCCCGGCTTAAATGCCGAGGCAGGGTGCGTTTTTAGGAAGAATATTCATTTTGCACTTGCAGTAACAAATGAATAGGGCGTGGGCAATAGCCGTCTTATGGCTCGATGGCGATGGTTCGCGAGGCGGGCAGCGTGTTAGCCTTTTTAGGCAGCGTCAGCTTTAGCACGCCATCGGTATATTCGGCGCGAATGGCCTCCTGCTGAATGCCCGAAACGTCAAAGCTGCGGCTAAACGCGCCGTAGGAGCGCTCGCGGCGGATAAAGTTGCCGTTGGCGTCGGTTTCCTCATTTTCGGTGCGGCGCTGCGCGCCGATGGTCAGGCAGTCGCCGTCGAGCGAGATGCTGATATCCTCTTTCTTAAAGCCGGGCAGATCGGCCTCGAGCCGGTAGCCGTCGCCGACATCCTTGATATCGGTTTTAAACTCAGCCAGACCGGTATTCTGGAAAAAAGCCTTTTCGAGGTTGTCAAAATCGGAGAATGGGTTAAACATCATGCCGCGGCGTCTGCGGTCAAAGGGCATTAGGTCAAACATATCAATTCCTCCGTTCGATGTATTGTTTGTGGTTGTTATTTAACGATAAGATAGGGATGCGGGCGTCCCAAGGCACCCGTCTGTACAATTGAATTCATTGGATTCACCCGCCTTTCACGCGTATCTTTTTTGTTACAGTTATAATATACCCTGAAATTGTTAGGAAGTATCGTAAAATTTTTAGACAAATTATTAATTTTAGCACTCGGTTAAATTGAGTGCTAAAAACATTGAGGGAT
>DALYYK010000205.1:0-5436 GCA_031983305.1 Candidatus Fimivivens sp.
GATGTCAATTTCCGCCTCGATGAGACTCGTCTGACCCTGTCGCCCGGCGAAGAAGCCGAGCTTGAAGCCCTTTGGGATACCGACGATAAGCTGACCATCGTTTGGGCGGCCACCGGCGACGGCACAACGGCAGAGCTGGGCTCATTGGATAATAAGATGGTCATTAAGGCTAAGGCCGCCGGAGAGATGAAGCTGTTGGCCACCGTGCAGGGGCGCAGCGATCTTACGGCCGAGTGTACGTTGATTGTTAAATGATTTTGCCGCTAAACGGTGGGCGTAATAGTGGTTTTTATGTCGATATTGCAAAATTGACGGATGGTGGGAATTTTCTGCGCAATAGTGGCTTTTCAGTAAATTGCCTAAAAAAACCGGCGACCTGCTGTTGCATGTGGAAAGAGATTGCGATATAATACATAACGTTAGCTTGATCAGAGGCTGATTATTATGAATGGAGTGAGAGTGTGAACCGTATTACGGAAAAGAGAAATCTCAGCAGCGTCGTAATGCTGATGAAGGTGGATGCGCCGGATATTGCCAAGCGCGTTAAGGCCGGACAATTTATCATTCTGCGCGTCGATGAAAAAGGCGAGCGCATTCCGCTGACCGTTGCGGATGCTGATCCTGTTACCGGCGAGGTAACGATTATGTTCCAGGTCGCGGGTGCGACCACCCGTCTGCTGGCCATGAAGGAAGCGGGCGACTATCTCGCTGATTTTGTCGGGCCGCTCGGCGTGCCTACCCATTATGACGGCGCTACCAGAGCCTGCGTTGTGGGCGGCGGCGTCGGCTGCGCGATCGCGTATCCGCAGGCCAAGGCGCTGCACACGCTGGGTATTCCGGTCGACGTTATCGCGGGCTTTAAAAATAAGGATGTCGTCATGCTCGAAGAAGAGTTCACGGCGGCCTGCGACAACCTTTATGTCACGACCGACGACGGCAGCTACGGTATCCACGGCTTTGTTACGAACCAGCTCGAAGCACTGATCAACGAGGGCAAGGGCTATGATCTTGTCATCGCCATCGGCCCGATTCCGATGATGAAGTTCGTCTCAAAGGTCACTGAAAAATATGGCATCAAGACCATTGTTTCACTCAACCCGGTCATGATCGACGGCACCGGCATGTGTGGCGGCTGCCGCGTGACGGTTGGTGGCGAGACCAAGTTCGCCTGCGTCGACGGCCCCGACTTTGACGGTCACCTCGTCGACTACGACGGACTGATGAACCGTAATAGCTTCTATAAAGCGGTTGAACAGGAGCATGACGCGCATGTCTGCCGCATGGGTTTAAACGGAGGACACTGCAATGGCTAATATGATTGCGACCAAGACCCGCATGCCGGAGCAGGATCCGAATGTGCGCAACAAGAACTTTTTAGAGGTTGCACTCGGCTACACGACCGAGATGGCGGTTGACGAAGCCAAGCGCTGCCTTAACTGCAAACACAAGCCCTGCGTTGCCGGATGTCCGGTCAATGTGCGCATCCCTGAGTTTCTGCTGAAGGTTGCCGAAGGGGACTTTGAAGAGGCATACCGCATCATCCTCTCGACCAACTGTCTGCCCGCCGTCAGCGGCCGCGTTTGCCCGCAGGAGACGCAGTGCGAAGAGCGCTGCGTGCGCGGCATCAAGGGCGAGCCGGTCGGCATCGGCCGTATCGAGCGCTTTGTCGCCGATTATGCGCGCGAGCACAATTTCTCGGTCGGTGAGCGCCCCGCCTCCAACGGACATAAGGTTGCGATTGTCGGCTCGGGCCCCGCAGGCCTTTCCTGCGCGGGCGACCTTATCGCCAAGGGCTATGACGTCACCATTTACGAGGCGCTTCATGTCGCGGGTGGCGTGCTTTCCTACGGTATCCCCGAGTTCCGTCTGCCTAAGGCGATCGTTAAAAAAGAAGTGGACAACCTGCTTGAGCTGGGTGTCACGCTTAAGACCAACTATATTGTCGGGCGTACGATTTCGGTCGACGAGCTATTCGAGGGCGGCTTTGAAGCGGTCTTTATCGGCTCGGGCGCAGGTCTGCCCAGCTTTATGAATATTCCGGGCGAGAACCTGCTCGGCGTTTACTCGGCCAACGAGTACCTGACCAGAACCAACCTGATGAAGGCGTATCTCGAGGACTATGCGACCCCGATTTTCCACGGCAATTCGGTTGCCGTCGTCGGCGGCGGCAACGTGGCGATGGACGCCGCGCGCTGCGCCAAGCGCCTCGGGGCTGAAAACGTCTACATCGTCTACCGTCGTAGCATGGAAGAGCTGCCCGCCAGAGCCGAGGAAGTGCACCACGCGCAAGAAGAGGGCATCATCTTTAAGCTGCTCAATAACCCCGTGCAGATTCTCGGCGACGAGAAGGGTCACGTGACCGGCATTGAGTGTGTTGAGATGGAGCTCGGCGAACCGGATGCTTCCGGCCGCCGCCGCCCGATTGAAAAAGAGGGCTCTAACTTTGTCATCGACGTTGACACCGTCATCATGTCGATCGGCACCTCGCCCAACCCGCTGATCAAGAACACCACCCCGGGCATTGAGGTTAACCGTAAGGGCTGCCTCGTCTGCACCGAGGATATGGCGACCACCCGTATGGGCGTCTACGCGGGCGGTGACGCCGTCACCGGCGCCGCCACTGTTATTCTGGCGATGGGCGCGGGCAAGATTGCCGCCGACTCGATCGATAAGTATATCATGAGCAAATAAGCACCAGAAACGTTTAAAAAGCCGCGAAGCCGTTTGGTTTCGCGGCTTTTGAACAAGTCATAGCCAACTGCTTTAGAATCGATGCAGGCTTGCGCGGATATTTTGTGGCTGGCAACACGGAGGATGCGGACGGGCTGACACCAAGGCCGACGCAGCCAGACGCAAAATATCGCGGCTGATTAGATATGTGAACATTCCCAGTACAACGCATGCAAGTAAGATGATGTTCGCAAGCCGGCTTGCTTATTTACCGCAAATTCTTTAAGCGGTTTGACTATAGAGGAGAGAGACATGCAGAAAGGTCGGCGGCTGTTTTGTCAGCTTTCTCCGACAGCGTATCGCATTTCGGTGGCGAAGGGCTGTGCGCTGCGTTTGATGCGCGACGTGCTTTTTCGCACGCGCTTTGCCAAGGAGCGCTCAAAAGCGGTGCTGTCCGTGGTTGTGTACCGACACAATTCGCTGATTCGGCGCACACTGGGGGTGGCGGATCCGCTGTTGCAGGAGAATAAGGCCGTTAATCTCGCGATAGCCGCGCCGAAAATCTCCCATACTCTGATTCGTCCCGGAGAAACCTTCTCGTTTTGGCAATTGGCGGGCCGCTGCACGGCGGCCAAGGGCTATAAAGAGGGCATGGTGATTGAAAACGGACAGGTGGGGCGCGGCATCGGCGGCGGGCTTTGCCAGTTTACCAACCTGATCCATTGGATGGTACTACATACGCTGCTGACGATTGTTGAGCATCACCATCACGACGCCGTCGATCTTTTCCCTGATTTTGGGCGGCAGGTACCGTTTGGAACCGGAACCTCGATCTTTTATAACTATGTCGATTACCGTTTTAGAAACGATACCGATCTCACGTTTCAGCTTGTAGTGTGGGTGGATGCAAAATACCTGTGCGGCGAGCTGCGCGCCGACCGCCTGCCATCAGTTAAATATCATGTCACGGCGCAGGATGAGGCTTTTGTGCAAGAAGTCGACGGCGTTTATCGCATAGGAAAAATCTGCCGCAGGGCCATTGACCGGCACACCGGCGATGTTGTCTCCTGCGAGCTGCTCAAAGAAAACCACGCCCGGGTGCTTTATGCGCTTGACCCGCAAAACAGGGTTGTCTCAAAACAGCCTTGTATGCTAAAATAAGGTAAAGCTGAGAGAAAAGAGGTATGACAATGAAAATTACATGGCATGGGCATTCCTGCTTTAAGATCGAGACCGATCAGGGCTCGGTGGTGCTCGACCCGTATGAGGATGGGCGGGTTCCGGGCTACGCGCCGCTGCCGCGCGATCTTTCGGCTGACGCGGTGCTGTGCAGCCATCAGCACGGCGATCACAATGCCGTCGCGTTGGTCAAACTTACCGGCAACGCCCCCGCCTTTGGGGTTGAGACGCTTTCAACCTACCACGACGAGGTCAAGGGCGAAAAGCGCGGCGTGAATACGATCCATATTATTTCCGCTGAGGGTATGCGGCTTGCGCATATGGGCGATATCGGCTGTGAACTGACCGAGGCGCAGACGACAGCGCTGCGCGGCGTGGATGTGCTGCTGGTTCCCGTCGGCGGGTTTTATACCATCGATGCCGAACAGGCCAAGGCGATGGTTGACGCCATCAATGCGCGGGTCGTCGTTCCGATGCACTATCGCAACGGGTCACTGGGCTATGAGGTCATTTCGACGCTTGATGGCTTTACAGCGCTATGCGACGATGTGATCGCCTATCAGACCAACAGCATTTCGGTGACCGCTGACACGCCCAAGCAGACGGCGGTGCCAGCCTATTTGGCGGAATAACGTATACGGGAAAAGCAGCAGCAGTTTTAAGTTGTTTTCGCTTTTTACGATGGACGATAGAGGCGGGCGCTTTGGTAATTTGTACAAAGCAGAGGCCGCTTTAAACGGCGTAGGGGAAACGCCTTGCGGGGGTTCCCCACGCAAAAACAGCCCACCGAACTGTTTTTACTCCCTTTCCTGCTTCCTCTCGATAAAGCACGCGGGGCTTTGCACCAAACCCCATAAACTTTTAAAGAAGTTTGATCAAAATTTTAATACCACGGCCTTAACAAGGGATTTAAAACAATAAAAAAACAGGAGCAGTCGATAAACTGCTCCTGTTTTGCATGAAAAGTGTTTATGAGATCTTGTGACGGCGGAAATAATCGCGGGTCTCTTTAACCACGATGCCCGAAAGCGCCAACAGCGCGATCAGGTTGGGGAACGCCATCAGGCCGTTGAAGATGTCCGCAATATTCCAGACGGCGGCGACGGTCATGTACGGGCCGATAAAGACGGCGAGAATGTACAGATAGCGATAGATCATCACAGCCTTCTGGTTGCCGTTTGAGAAATATTCGAGGCAGCGTTCGCTGTAATAGTCCCAGCCGAGAATTGTGGTGAACGCAAAGAAGATCAGGCTGAGCATCAGAATGAAAGCCGAAACGCGCGGATCAAAGGGCAGGCCGTTCTGAAAGGCCTGCGACGTAATGTCGACGCCCTTGAGACCGATGTTCCAGGTGCCGGTCGTGACGATGCAAAGGCCGGTGATGGTGCAGATGATGATGGTGTCGATAAAGGTGCCGGTCATCGATACAAGACCCTGACGCACCGGCTCCTTGGTCTGGGCCGCAGCGGCCGCAATCGGCGCCGAACCCAAGCCCGCCTCATTTGAGAAGATGCCGCGCGCAATACCCTTTTGCATTGCGACGGTGATTCTGCCGACCACACCGCCGGTGACGGCCTGCGGGTTAAA
>DALYYK010000206.1:0-5418 GCA_031983305.1 Candidatus Fimivivens sp.
TGTCGATATGTTTGTGTGAGGCTTCATTGCGCCTACCCGGCTAAACTGCGTCTTGCGGTTTAACCGGTTTTTTGCAGGCCAAATGAGGAAACACACGGCACAGTGGATTGAAAAGGGCGCCTCTGATAACAAAAACGGGAGGCGATGAAAAATGGCAGTCAAAGAAAAAATCCGTATTCGTGTAAGAGGCTACGATCATCAGTTGGTCGATGCGGCCGCAGAAAAGATTGTTGAAACCGCAAAGCGCACCGGCGCAAAGGTTTCCGGCCCGATTCCGCTGCCCACCGACAAGGACGTTGTCACCATTCTGCGCGCGGTCCACAAGTATAAGGATTCCCGCGAGCAGTTTGAGATGAGAACCCACAAGCGTCTCATTGACATTCTGCGTCCGTCCAACAAGACGGTGGAAGCGCTTACCGGCCTCGAGCTCCCCGCGGGCGTCGAGATCGAGATCAAGCTCTAATATTTATTGGAACTTGACACATGCGTCGCATTTACTGCGCGCAAAGGTAATGTTGGCAAGACCTTTTTAAAGGCCGCCAACCAATAACCAAAGGAGGAAAACAACAAATGCAAAAAACAATCATCGGCAAAAAGCTCGGCATGACGCAGCTGTTTGATGAGAACGGCAGCTTCATTCCGGTCACTGTCATTGAGGCGGGTCCCTGCGTCGTCGTTCAGAAGAAGACGGCCGAAAACGACGGATATGAGTCCGTGCAGATCGGCTTCGGCGAGGTCTCGGACAAGCACGTGAGCAAACCCATGAAGGGGCATTTTGTCAAGTCTGACGTCGCTGCCAAGCGCATGCTGCGCGAGTTTAAGCTCGAGGGCATGGCTGACATGAACGTTGGAGACATCATCAAAGCGGACGTTTTCGCCATCGGCGACAAGGTGGACGTCTCGGGCACCAGCAAGGGTAAGGGCTTTGCCGGCACGATCAAGCGCTACGGCAACCGCTCGCTCAAGGCGACGCACGGCACCGGCCCGGTCGCGAGACATGCGGGCTCGATGGGCGCCAACTCCACCCCGTCCAGAATCTTTAAGGGCAAGAAAATGCCCGGACACATGGGCGCCGAGCGGGTTACCATACAGAATCTTGATGTTGTCAAGGTTGACGCAGAAAACAATCTGATTGCGCTGCGCGGCGCGATCCCCGGCCCCAAGGGCGGCTATGTTTACATCACCGACGCCGTCAAGGGCCAGAAGGCTTAAAGGGAGGAGGAATCATCATGCCGAAGGTTACAGTTTACAACATGGCAGGCGCTTCGGTCGGGGAGATTGAGCTTTCCGATGCGGTGTTCGGTATCGAACCCAACAAGACCGCCGTCCATGCGGTTGTGAAAAACTACCTCGCAAACCAGCGTCAGGGCACGCAGTCGACGCTGACCAGAACCGAGGTCAGAGGCGGCGGCAGAAAGCCGTGGCGTCAGAAGGGCACCGGCCACGCCAGACAGGGCTCGATCAGAGCGCCCCAGTGGTATCACGGCGGTATCGCGCTTGGCCCCAAGCCCCGCGATTACAGCTATTCCCTCAACAAGAAGGTCAGAAGACTGGCAATGAAGTCGGTGTTCTCCTCTAAGGTGCTTGAGCAGAATCTCATCGTTGTCGACGAGATCAAGATTGAGGAGTACAAGACCAAGCCGGTTATCGAGATGCTCAAGGCACTCGGCGCGGATTGCAAGACGCTACTTGTCGCCGCTGAGAAGAACGAGAAGCTCATCAAGTCCGCCGCCAACATCCCGGGCATCAAGACGGCGCTGACCAACACCATCAACGTCTACGACATTGTCAACGCCAAGAAGCTGGTTGTTGCCAAGGACGCCATTGCAAAGCTCGAGGAGGTGTACGCTTAAATGAAAACCGCACAGGATATCGTCATCAGACCGATTATCACCGAGCGCAGCATGAGCGGCCTTAACGCCGGTAAGTACACCTTTGAGGTTGCCAAGGATGCGAACAAGATCGAGATCGCCACTGCGGTCGAGACGCTGTTCCCCGGCACCAAGGTGGCTGCGGTCAACACCATGCACGTGCGCGGCAAGATGAAGCGCATGGGTAAGACCCAGGGCATGACTAAGAGCTGGAAGAAGGCCGTCGTGACCATCAAGGCCGATTCCAAGAGAATCGAGTTCTTTGAGAGCATGATCTAATCGCTGCTTCTGGCAGCCGAATGAGAAATACGACGACTTGGGTATGGGAGTCTCATAATTCCCGCTAACAAGTTATGAGGAGTGAAACATCAGATGGCAATCAAAAGTTATAAGCCGACGACTGCCGCTCGCCGTCAGATGACCGTCACCGATTATTCGGGCCTTTCCAAGGTTGCGCCCGAAAAGAGCCTGCTGACCGTCATCAAGGCGAAGTCCGGCCGTAATAATACCGGCAGAATCACCGTGCGCCACCGCGGCGGCGCAAACCGCAGAAAATACCGCATCATCGACTTCAAGCGCGACCTGCAGGGTGTTCCCGCAACGGTGCTGACGCTGGAGTACGACCCCAACCGTTCGGCGCACATTGCGCTGGTTCAGTACGAGAGCGGCGAGAAGCGCTACATCATTGCCCCCAACGGCCTCAAGGTCGGCGATACCGTCACAAGCGGCATCGGTTCCGACATCAAGCCCGGCAACGCGCTCGAGCTCGTAAACATTCCGGTTGGTACCTTTATCCACAACGTTGAGCTTTATCCCGGCAAGGGCGCTCAGCTGGCTCGCGCCGCCGGCGTTATGGCACAGCTGATGGCTAAGGAAGGCGGCTTCGCGCTGCTTCGCCTCCCCTCGGGAGAGCTGCGCCGCGTGCCCGTTTCCTGCATGGCCACCATCGGCCAGGTCGGCAACATCGACCACGAAAACGTCTCGATCGGCAAGGCTGGCCGTACCCGTCACATGGGCTGGCGTCCGACCGTCCGCGGCTCGGTCATGAACCCTGTTGACCACCCGCACGGCGGCGGTGAGGGCAGAAGCCCGATCGGCCGATCCGGCCCTGTCACCCCGTGGGGCAAGCCCGCGCTGGGTTACAAGACCAGAGACAAACATCACCGCTCTGACAAGTATATTGTCAAGCGCCGCAACGCTAAGTAAGGAGGTTTAGTCGACAATGGGTAGAAGTATTAAAAAAGGCCCGTACGTGCATGAAAAGCTGTTGGCACGCGTTATGGCGATGAACGCCTCCGACGAGAAGAAGGTACTCAAAACCTGGAGCAGATCCTCCACGATCTTCCCGGATTTTGTCGGACACACCTTTGCTGTTCATGATGGGCGCAAGCACGTTCCGGTATATGTTACCGAGGATATGGTCGGTCACAAGCTCGGTGAGTTTGCCCCCACCAGAACCTTCCGTGGACACGCCGGCGCCAAGAAAACCGGTAAGTAGCCGAAAGGAGGATAAATCATGGAAGCCAGAGCATATCTGCGAGGCATTCGCATTGCGCCTCGCAAGGTGCAGATCGTTCTCGATCTCATCCGTAACAAACCTGCCGACATTGCGCTTGCAATCCTGAGACACACCCCTAAGGCTGCAAGCGAGCCGGTAACCAAGCTCTTAAAGAGCGCCATGGCAAACGCAGAAAATAATCACAACATGGACAAGAAGCAGCTTTATGTCGCCGAGTGCTATGTCACCCCCGGCATGACCATGAAGCGCATCATGCCCCGCGCACAGGGAAGAGCGTTTCGCATCAACAAGCGCACCTCTCATGTGACGATTGTTGTGAAGGAAAAGGACTAACCGAAAGAGGAGGGTAAACTGAATGGGCCAGAAAGTCAATCCGCATGGTCTTAGAGTAGGCGTAATCAAGGATTGGGATTCCCGCTGGTTTGCCAAGGACAACGCTTTCGGCGACATCCTTGTAGAAGATTACCAGCTGAGAAAATATCTCAAGAAGCGTCTTTTTGACGCGGGTATCCCCAAGATCGAAATTGAGCGCGACGCCGCCAAGGTCAAAATTCATGTCCACTGCGCGCGTCCCGGCGTGGTCATCGGCCGCCAGGGCTCCGAGATCGAGAAGATTCGCCTTGAGTGCGAGAAGATGATCAACAAGAACAAAGAGAACAAGGTCAGCGTGTTTGTCAACGTCGTTGAGGTGAAGTCCCCCGACAAGAACGCGCAGCTCGTCGCCGAGAACATTGCGGCGCAGCTCGTGGGCCGTGTGTCCTTCCGCCGCGCGATGAAGCAGGCCATCGGCCGTGCGATGAAGTTTGGCGCTAAGGGCATTAAGGTTCAGGTTTCGGGTCGTCTGGGCGGCGCTGAAATCGCGAGAACCGAGCACTATCACGAAGGAACCATTCCGCTGCAGACCATTCGTGCCGATATCGACTACGGCTTTGCCGAGGCCGATACCACTTATGGCAAGATCGGCGTAAAGGTCTGGATCTACGCAGGCGAAGTTCTGCAGGAGGCCAGACAGCCCCGTAAGGAAGGAGGCAGCAAATAATGCTTCTGCCCAAGAGAGTAAAATACCGCCGCGTTCACAGAGGTAGAATGAAGGGCAAGGCCACCCGTGGCAACTTTGTTTCCAACGGTGATTTTGGTCTTCAGGCGCTTGAGCCGGCCTGGATCACCTCGAACCAGATTGAGGCAGCCCGTATTGCCATGACCCGTTACATCAAGCGTGGCGGTCAGGTCTGGATCAAGATTTTCCCCGACAAGCCCGTCACCGAGAAGCCCGCTGAGACCCGAATGGGTTCCGGTAAGGGCAGCCCCGAGTACTGGGTGGCTGTCGTCAAGCCCGGCCGCGTCATGTTTGAGATCGGCGGCGTTTCCGAGGAGCTTGCCCGCGAGGCCATGCGTCTTGCCATGCACAAGCTGCCCATCAAGTGCAAGTTTGTTAAGAAGGAAGAGGAGGTTGAAGGCGAATGAAGGCATCAGAACTCAGAGAACTGTCTCTCAATGAGCTTGAGCAGAAGCTCGCCGACCTGAAGGCGGAGCTTTTCAACCTCAGATTTCAGCACACCATCAACCAGCTCGAAAACCCCCTGCGTCTCGTGGCCGTCCGCAAGGACATTGCCCGCGTTAAGACGCTGATCGGTGAAGCCGAGCGTAAAAAGGCGTAACGTCGAAAGGAGGATATCACTGTGAGTGAGAGAAACTTGCGTAAAACCACAATCGGCGTTGTCGTGAGCGATAAGATGGACAAAACCGTTGTTGTTGCCGTGGCGGATAAGGTTCGCCATCCCCTTTACAAGAAAATTGTCAAGCGCACCGTTAAGTTTAAGGCCCACGACGAGTCTAATTCCTGCGGCGTTGGCGATAAGGTTGAGATCATGGAGACCCGTAAACTGTCTAAGGATAAGAACTGGCGCGTGGTCAACATTCTTGAAAAGGCTAAGTAATTTAACTTAAAAAGAAACCGGTTTGAGCGCCACTGCGAATGGGCAGTGTGTAGTGGCCCCCAGTTAGAGGCCCCGGCAAACCGGTGGATAC
>DALYYK010000207.1:0-5400 GCA_031983305.1 Candidatus Fimivivens sp.
GCGCGCAGAATTTGAAGGCCGCTGGCCTTAAAACCATCGGCTGCGGTAACGGCCCGTTCAATCTGGTCGGCGGTCTGCCCGGTGAGAATCAGCAGCTTGACACGGTTTAATATCGGCTGGGCCAGCGGCTCGAACGGAATTTTTTTGTCGTAGCCGCCCGCGATCAGAATCAGCTTATCTTCAAAGCTCATCAGCCCCGCCACCGTGCGGGTCGGCGAGGTGGCGATCGAGTCGTTATACCAGCGCACGCCTTCCTTCAGGCGTACAAATTCAATGCGGTGCTCCACCCCGCCGAAGGTACGGGCGGCGTCACACAGCTGCTTGGGCGTGACAGCCCCCCACGCGGCTGAGATAGCCGCCATCACGTTCTCAACATTGTGCAAACCGGGCAGCTTAATCTCATTGCGGTTCATCAAAAACACCGCGCGCCCGCCCACACTGTGGTAAAGATCGCCCTTGCCGTCCATCCAAGCGCCGTTTTGAACCGGGCGCTGGCGCGAGAAGAAAGAAAGCTGTCCGCGCGCCTCGTCTTGAAATGCCTCGGCCCCGGCGCTATCAGCCGAGAGCACCGCACGCCCAAAAGCGCTCTGATGCCGCACAATGTTGCGCTTCGCGCCGACATATTCGGCCATGTCGCGGTGCACGTCGAGGTGGTTGGGGCTGATATTGGTCACTACCGCCACGTCGGGCGAGCAGCGCATCGACAAGAGCTGAAAGCTCGACAGCTCGACGACACACAGGTCATTTTCGCTGACCATATCGAGAATCGGCAGAAGGGGTTTGCCGATGTTCCCCCCCAGATGCACCGTCTTGCCGCTACGGCGCAGCATCTCGGCGAGAATACTCGAGGTGGTGGTCTTGCCGTCCGAGCCGGTCACGCCGTAAATCGGGCAGGGGCACAGCCGCATGAACACCTCAAGCTCGCTGGTGACAATTTTGCCACGTTGGCGCGCGCGGGTCAGCTGCGCGGTCGTAAAGGGCAGCCCGGGGGTGCGGAAAATAATCTCGCCGTTTAAATCTTCGAGATAATCGGGCCCCAAAGACAGCGCGACATGCGCCTTTCTCAGGCGTTCGATCTGCTCAGGGCGAAACTGCGCCTCGATTCGGCTGTCGTGCAGCGTCACCTCGGCCCCGCTTTGCACCAGGCGGAACAAAAGCTCGGAATTGCTGACCCCGAAGCCGATGACGTCTATTTTTCGATCTTTCATAAGAGGGAAAAAGTTCTTTGCATTATAATACATAACAAACGCCCTTTCGCCGCTGCGTCGGCTTTGTGTGTATGGCAAAAGTTTTCATCCCGCGCAGCCAGTCTGATGAAAGCTTCTATGGATTTTGACGCGCCGCTTGAAGGCCATGACCATTTTATGAGGGCTGCCAAATAATTTTTCAGACAATACACGTCGGACAAAGCGGTCGCGCGGCAAAATGGCAAATCCGTCCGCATATTATCATATATTAAATCAGAGCGATTCATGCGCGTATTGCTGTCGCGACGGTTGGCGGCCGCCATGCAAAAACCGGCTTTTGTGGATAATGCTGCTATTTTAAGTATTATATCGTTTTGACCGAAAAATATCAATTGTCAGACTTTTTTTAACATCTTTTTTACGGCGGCTGCGTATAATGATAGAAGCTATTTTATAAAAGGAGATATCAATTATGGAACAATCTGAAAGTGAATGCGATGTATTATTAAACTTTATGGAATGGTTTGAAGTGCAGGGCGACATTGACGACTTTGTATTTTACGACCAGATCGCCCTGATAAGTGAAAAGTAAGCCCGGGCAGAAGTTCTCTTCTGCCCGGGTTCGCTTTTTGGCTGAATGCAGCGCTGATCGTTAAATCATCTCGAAATTAAATTGTCTTCGCGGTTTATTTTGCGTTTAGCTGCGTTGCCGTGCTGATCCGTTACAAAATGTCCCCGTTAGTCCTGCGCCAATTTTGAAAATTATTTAGCTTATCACAGCCGTTTAAACTCGGCACACTGGCGCACAAAGCTCGAAAACAGCGGCGCCGAGTCGGGTCCGTGGTGCGCAAAGCGGTCAGCCCCGGTCATGCGCTCAGGGTGCCACTGTACCGCCGAGATCGGCAACGAGACATGCGTCATCGCCTCGATCACCTCGCCACAGACAGCGGTGCAGATAAAGCCCCCGGCCACCGCCTTGACCGCCTGATGGTGGTAGCTGTTTGTCATCATCGCGTCACCATAAAGCCGATGCAGCAGCGAGCCGGGCAGCAGCACCGTCTCATGGACGCAGTCGTGTGGCTTTTCGTCCCCGCTGTGCGTCACGCCCAGCTGGCTGGGCAGGTCCTGCCACAGCGTGCCGCCAAAATAGCAGTTGATCACCTGAATGCCGCGGCAGATGCCGAACACCGGTTTTTTCGCCTGAACAAAAGATGCGAGCAGCGCGTATTCCATCGTGTCGCGCCGCGCGTCGATAGGGCCGCACGCGGGCAGCGTCGCCTCACCGTAGCGCGCGGGGTCAATATCCGGCCCACCGGTGATCATCAGCCCGTCGGCAAGCGCCGCCAGATCTACGGCCAGTTCGCCGTCATCGAGCGGCAGCAGCGGTATGCCGCCCGCACGGGTGATCGCGTCGGCATAGTTCTGGTAAAGATATCGGCGTGCTTGCCCGTTTGGAGAGACGCCATACCCGGCGGTCAGCAAAATTAACGGTTTCATCCATTTCCCTCCGGCAGCACGGCGGCAATGTAGTGGATGGGCAGCCCCATGTCACGAAACATGCGCTCGTGCTCTGTCATAATAGCCGACGCCTCGTGCGAGGCGGGCAGATCGACCATCTGTTCAACCACCTGAAAGCCGCTTTCGGCCAGATATTCCAAGGTGGCCTCAAAAAGGGTATCGTCGTCGGTTTTAAACAGCAGCTGTCCCCCCGGCAGCAAAATTTTTTTGTACAGCGCCAGCTGCCGCGGATGGGTGAGCCGGTGCTTAAAATCGCGCTTTTTAGGCCACGGGTTGCAAAAGTTGATGTAAATTCTCGCAATTTGATCCTCGGGGGCGAGCATATGGTCAATCCATTCTATGTTGTGAGCCGCAAGACGGAGATTATCGACCGCGCGCCCGCCTTCTGCATAAACCCGCTCGGCGTTGCGCTTGGCAAGCCCGAGGACCTCGCTTTTAAGGTCGACGGCCAGAAAGTTGATATCGGGGTTCTCAAGCGCTTTTTGTGCGATAAAGCCGCCCTTACCGCAGCCCAGCTCAAGATGCAGCGGCGCTTGCGGCCGGTCAAACAGCGTTTTCCAGCGTCCGCGGCAGTCGTCGGGATTGTCTATGACAAACGGGCTGGCGGCGAGCTCGGGCCGTGCCCAGGGTTTTCTTCTGATCCGCATTGGTATCCTCCATGCTAAACACCTTAAGAACAATCAATTGAAACGAGGTATAAGCGACCGATAAATTTTCTGCGCGGCGCCGCGTACACATCGGCGCATATTGACGCGTCAGCAAAGCTACCCGGCCGCACGCGAGTTCAACCGTGTTCCCAGCAGCATTAGTATATAGCAAACCCCCGACCCGCGCAAGGGGTTTTGGGCTGTCGAAGTCTGGCACAACGCGCGCTGCCGCGCCATCAAAGGGTAACCCGCTTTGGTCGTTCTCAAAATCGTCTGTCATTCGCTCTGCCCGCTGGGCACAAAATCGCGTTACGCGTTTCTCATTTGCCGTCAGACGGCGTGCAAGCCACGCGGTTAAACCAACCGTGCGACGTTTTAAAAACCGTTTGGTTATCCGCCCACGTTTTATACATAAAACTACGGCGAAAGTGTGGAATTTAAACTAAATTCATTTTTCTATACATTTTAGCTGGAAAACACATTTAAAGTCTGATAAAATATTAATTAACAAAATTGCAAGCTCAAGAAAGGATCCTGCATGACAAAGCTACATGACGCTGTTTCTATCCCTAACAACGCCCTGATCGCAAAACGAATGTGCTTTTCACTTGCACTTTCGTTAATTGCCGCTGGCTTTGCCCTGGAAACGCCCAAAAGCATCCTAGACGGTCTTATCGCATATATTCTTTGTTCAGACATTTTGATTACCGACTATTTTGTCATTGGTTCAATCGGTGCGGCGCTTGTAAACGCCGGTATCGTCACGCTGATTTCGATCGGTTTGACGCTGCTGATTAAAACACCCTATAACGGCAGCACCATTTCGATGATGTTTTTAATGGCGGGCTTTTCGCTGTTTGGCAAAAACCCCATCAACATTCTGCCGTTCTTTCTCGGCGTCTGGATCTATGCCAAAGTCAAGGGACAGCCGATGGCGCGTTATACCAACGCGGCGCTCTTTTCGACGACGCTGGCCCCGATTGTCAGCGACGTTCTACTTAAAAGCCCCGTGCATCCGCTGCTGCGTCTGCCGCTGGCGATAAGCGTGGGGGCGCTGATGGGTTACATCATCATTCCGCTGGCTGAGCACGCCTTTTCAACCCACATGGGCTATACCCACTTCAACTACGGCTTTGCCGGTGGTCTTATGGCGCTGATGCTTGCGTCGGTCACACAGGCGATGGGCGGCTCGATTCAGACCGTCATGATCTGGTATAAGGGCGTGCCCACCTCCATGTTAATGTATCTGATCGCACTTATCGTGGCGCTGGTTGCGGTCGGCTTTGTGCTGTGCGGCTTTAACCCGCGGACCTATTGGCGTATTATGCGTCACTCAGGGCGTTCCCCCACCGATTTTGTCATCACCGACGGCATCGGCGCGACGATGATGAACATGGGGTTGATGGGCGGCGTTTCGCTGAGCTATGTGATGCTGGTGGGCGGCGACCTCAATGGCCCGGTGTGCGGCGCCGTCCTTACGGCCATCGGCTTTGGTGCGGCCGGCGAGCATCCTAAGAATTCTATCCCCATCATGTTGGGCGTCTGGCTTGCCTCGCATGTGATGGTTTCTAACGAGACCGACCCCGGCATGCTGCTGGCGGCACAGTTTGGTACCGCGCTTGCTCCGATAGCGGGTCAGTTCGGCTGGTTTTACGGTATTGTCGCCGGTTTTTTACACGCGGCTGTGGTTCTCGCGGTCGGTGCGCCCTGCGGCGGCTACAACTTGTATAATAACGGCTTTTCGGCGGGTCTGGTCGCGCTGGTCATGGTGTCGTTGATTCAGGGCATCTCGCTGCGGGGACGCAATCCCGACCGTTAAAATATTCGCCGTAAAAGAGAATGGGCAGAAGGGGGCAAACGCCTCTTCTGTTTAAGTTAGCCCAATTAAAGCACTGTGTTAACACATTAAAAGAAGCGGCCAACGACGCCTGTGCCCTTCTTGTGGCGTTATAGGCGGCTGAGCGCTGTATCAGTATCCTTCATCCCGCGTGTAAGCGCGGCGCGCCGAGCCTTTATCGTCTAGATCCCTTGGGGTTATACCCGTCGTT
>DALYYK010000208.1:0-5365 GCA_031983305.1 Candidatus Fimivivens sp.
TAGTTTAGGAAACTATGAAACGTGGTTTATAGGGGAGAATCATTGTGAGCTATTTTTATACCCATGCAAGGGACCCCGTCAGCAGCTTTACGCACTATATCGGCCTGTGCTGCGCCGTTTTGGGCAGTCTACTGCTGATTCTGCGCGCCAGAGTGCTGCAAACCAGTGCGGGGACGCTGGTCAGTGCGGTTGTGTTCGGCTTCTCGCTCATCGCGCTTTACGCGGCGAGCACGCTGTACCATTTCTATCAGGGCAGCGACCGCGTGTTGCTGCGGCTGCGCAAGCTCGACCACGCGAATATCTATGTGCTGATTGCGGGCACTTATACGCCGATTGTCGCACACAGCATGGCGCATACGGCGGCCCGGCGCTTTTTGTGGATCATATGGACGGTGGCGGCTGCTGGCATTGTCGTCAAGCTCTGCTGGCTGATGGCCCCGCGCTGGCTTTACACCTCACTCTACCTCTTGATGGGCTGGGCCATTGTGTTTGACTGGCACTCCTTTGGCGCGATAGAGCCCGGCTGCATGCGCCTCGTAGCGGCGGGCGGCCTTTGCTACAGCGTGGGGGCGGTCATCTATATCGCCAAGCGTCCGGTTATTAACAAAAACTTTGGCTTTCACGAAATTTTTCATCTCTTTATATTGTTGGGCTCGCTGCTGCATTATCTGGCGGTGTTTTTCTATGTATTACAATAATAAATGCGAAATTATTAATTTATTGTAACAATATGTCAAAACACCCTTTGCTTTTCTAAAACAATACGCTATAATATTAATAAGAGTGCCGCAGACATTTTAATTTGCGCATCGCCGACAGGCGGCGCTTTTAATTATCGTATAATTTTTGATTAACAGGGGGACGGCATTATGAGAAAGCTGCTGACCGCGTTGCTTGCGGTGGCCATGGTTGTAAGCGTTGCTTCGGTATCGGTGTTTGCGATTGATCGCGACGATATGGCCGAAGACAAGGATGATTACGACAATCAGGACGTTTTTTCGATTAAAGAGGATACCAGCGTCCTGTTTCCAGGCACGGATTACTATTTTGACTGTGAATGGCAGGGTGCTCCGATTACCGACGATTTTTTTGAGTTTTACAGCGTCTCGATCAGCGTCAACACCGCTGACAAGGACGATCTTTCTGCCAGCACCGCCAAGAAAATAGTTGAAAAGGCTGAGTTTGTCAAGCTTAATAATGCGGATAAGTACTACTTTCACTTCAGAGCCAAAGCCAATTATTCCTATGCAGACGACGCCGATGTGCGCATTATGGTTTTAGCCCGCGATAACAGCCGCGACAAAAAGCGCAGGGATTCCCGCTCGTGGTACGAGATGGATCTTTCAATCGGCTATTACGATAAAGAAGCGACCCAGGAGATCGGCAGCTCGCAATATGATGTCGACAACGATTCGCCGATCGTCGAATTTGACGACGATCTCGATGCCTGCCGCCTCGACTTTGAGGATGGCAGCTACTATAACGTCAGGCTGGCCAGAGTCAAGAAGTTTAACCTCGGCCACAATATGACCGAGAACACTGCCATTACAAAGGCATATCCCAATGCAACTTTTAAGTTCCTCTCGTTCTATGCCCACCCCAGCTTTGCGTATGAGAGCGTGCTCAAGGTCAAAGCGCCCGAAGCAACCAAATATTTATACGAGATTGGCGATGGCAACACGCTGACGCTGGTTGCCGACGTCAATAACAACGGCTACTTTGGTTATACCACCAGCCGGCTGGGCAGCTATGTGGCCTCGAGTGTGCCGCTCGATGCCGGCAAAATCTCGGTCAACGGCGGAAGCTTTGTCAACGTCGATCAGAATGCTTCTCAGGCGACCCCGGGGAGCAGCAGTAGCACTACTACGCCGACCGGTTCGGGTAGCGCCGCGACTCAGGCACCCGGCAGCCAGCCGGTGGTAACCAACCCCCAGACCGGTGCTGCCGCGTAATACATCAATATAGTATATCAGACACACGGCCAATACATTAAACGCTATAAGCGGCCTGTTTTGATCGATAACGTTTTACAGGCTGTTAGGAACATACTTGCGTTTTACTTTTAATCATTTAGATAAAATGGCTTATAAGAAACCGACCGGATATTTGTCCGGTCGGTTTAATCGTTTTGCGCAAATGTGCAATGCTGGCGTCAAAAGTGTCAATCAAAGCAAAGATTACGATTTGTAACTATTTTGAGCGCATAAACTTTGGGGTTCAACGCTTATTTGTCCGATTTTTATTCCAAATTGTAGAATTTTAAATTAAAATAACGCTATAAATTACAAAATGGTAACAAAAACCGTTTGCTTTTAGCGAATAAGCACGCTATACTATGACATGTGCTCAGCAAGAGCAGCACACCACACAGCGCGACAGTGCGCACAACATATTATCAGGAGGATATCACATGAAGAGAACCTTTTCTATTCTGCTCGCGGCTATGCTGTCCCTTTCGGTTGCAGCCACTGCATTTGCGGCAGACCCGAAAAACGACATCGTGCTTGGAACCGACGCTGACAGCGGTCTGGTACTGAAAAATAGTTTGCTTGAACCCGGCGAAACCTACCGCTTCCCCGTGTCTGTTTCGATTGCAGGCGCGCAGGCTACCCCCCTGACCGAGGCGATGCTCGACGACTACACCTTTAAGATCAGCAACACCGGCGAGGGCAATTCCATGTCCAAGTTTGTGCTTGACAAGGTTGGCGGCGTCTACTACATCACCGCAACGGTCAAGGCTGGCTGGCCCGCAGCGACCACTGAGGAAGAGTACGCGATGAAGCTGACCGAGAAGTCCAGCAAAAATGCTGTAGAGCTTGTCGTCGCGTTCGAAACCGGCTATAAGACGGTCTCTGACGACTTTATTGCCGCGCTCGCCAAAGAGGACGAGATCAAGGTTGACAACGATACCCCGGTGTTCACCAAGTCTCAGCTCAGCACCATTTCTAACCTGAACAACAACAAGAAGGTTACCTTCACCGACGACAACTGGAACTACACCGTGATCGTCTCGGGCATGAAGGACATCAACCTGCTGCACAACAACAATGCCATCTCTGAGATTATCAACAAGTATGAGGATAACAACTTCGAGTTCCTGACCTTCCCGGCCGGCACCAAGTTTGCCACCAACGGCACGATGGAGATCGACGTTTCGGGCTACACCGACGACTTCGGCGGCAAGTTCTTTGTCTACCGCTACCTCGACGGCAAGCTCACGCTCATCAACTCGAGCTACGACGCTGAGGACGAAGTCCTGAGCTTCAGCACCAACACGCTTGGCCGCTTTGTCATCACCGATAAGGCTGTTAAGGATGCGGTTGTTGTTTCCGGCAACGGCTCCGGTTCGAACGGCGGCAACACGCCCTCGAACCCCAGCACCGGCGCTGCCCTCTAAGACAAAAACCAATAAAAATGCCGGAGCGGCCCAAAGGGCTACTCCGGCATTTTTTATATTCTGCAAAAAAGGGCTTGCAAATCAGCAAACAACATGATATATTAAATGTACTACTATAACTAATACACATAAAACTTATTTTGTTGTTTGGTAACCCTAGAGAAAAGGAGGCAAGCCATGTTTTCAATAGACACACGCAGCCGGGTGCCGATCTATGAACAGATTGTGCAAAATATCATCAGCCTGATCAGCAAAGGTGCTTTGGCCGCAGACGATCAGCTGCCGAGTGTGCGCAGTCTCGCGCGCGATATCGGCATCAACCCCAACACGGTGCAAAAGGCCTATCAGGAGTTGGAAGCGCGTGGGCTGATCTATCAGGCCGCAGGGCGCGGCAGCTTTATTTCGCCCGGCGAGCATCTGACCAAGGCCGTGCTCGAGCAGCATTTAAAGGCGATTGAAGAGCCGATGCGCACCGCCAAAAAGGCGGGGATTTCTAAAGAGACGGTCATCAAGCTGGCCGATGAAATTTATAGGGAGGAAATCTGATGATTAAGATCGAGAATGTCACCAAGCGTTTTGAGAGCAGCACCGCGCTCGATCAGGTCAGCTTTGAGATTCAGAAAAGCTGTATATACGGCTTGGTCGGTACCAACGGCTCGGGTAAATCGACGTTGCTGCGCCTGATCGCGGGGGTCTATTCGCCCGACGGTGGCGGTGTTAGCATCGACGGCGAAGCGGTGTTTGAAAATCCTGAAAAAAAGCAGCAGGTGTTTTTTGTCTCGGACGATTTGTATTTTCACCCGCAGGCAACATTGCAGGATATGGCCGCGTTTTATCGCGCCGCCTACCACCGCTGGGACGAAAAGCGTTACGGGAAGCTGTGCGAGCTGTTCCCGATCGGCACGCGGCGCAAGCTTTCAAACTTTTCTAAGGGCATGCGCCGTCAGGCCGCGCTGATTCTGGCGCTTTCGTGCGCGCCGGACTATCTGCTGCTCGACGAGGCATTTGACGGGCTGGACCCGGTCATCCGCCACGCGGTGCGCCGAATCATTTCCGACATGCTGTCCGAGTATAATATGACCGTTGTGATCTCGTCGCACAACCTGCGCGAGCTTGAGGATTTTTGTGACCGCGTCGGCCTCTTGCACCACGGCACGCTGAAATTAGAATGCGCCATCGACCACATCCAGCTCGGCTTTTGCAAGGTGCAGGCGGTGTTTAAGCCGATGCCCGAAAGCCTGGAACTCGACGGCGTATCGGTCATCTCCAAGGAGATTCGCGGCAGCGTGGCGACGATTATCTGCGCCGCAGGCGAAAAAGAGGCGCTTGCCGCCGTCTCAAAGCTTGGCCCCATGCTGTGCGAAGCGGTCAGCCTGACGCTCGAAGAGGTATTTATCTATGAAATGGAGGCGGTCGGATATGACTACAGCAAAATCATCTTTTAATATGGCCCGTTTTTTGCCCGTCTATAAAAACCTTCTGCGCCGCAACCGTGGCAGCGCCCTTTTTTACGGCGTGCTGGGCTTTCTGTTCTTCAGCCTGCAATATCTGCTCAGCTATTTGGAATATCTGCGCTACCCTTATCCTGAAAACGCGCTACGCACTTTTGAGCTAATCGGCCCGGCCAACGTTTATAACGGCTTTGCCGTCGTGTTTTTCACCGGTATGTCGCTGATTGTGCCGGTGGTAATGGCGACGAATCTGTTTGGCTATATGCAGAACAAGCGCTCGGTCGACGTCTACCACGCGCTGCCGCTGACGAGAAGCGAACTCTATCTGGCCACCTCGGCGGCGGGCATGACGCTGATCTGGATACCGATGCTTTTGAATTTTATGCTTGTGGCGGGCTGCGCGCTTTTAGTGGGCGGCCAGTCGATCGGCATGATCTTTCTCGAACTGCTGTGCTGGATGGCCATCACCTTTGTGATCTTCGCGCTGACGGCCTTTGCAGCGGTCAATGTGGGCACA
>DALYYK010000209.1:0-5358 GCA_031983305.1 Candidatus Fimivivens sp.
TTTTGGGCATGATTGTGACCGGTATACTGGTGGGCCCGCACGCGCTCAACCTCTTGGATCAGTCGATTTTAAACATCTCTGCCGAGCTGCGCCAGTTGGCACTCGTTATCATCCTGACGCGGGCGGGCCTGTCGCTGGACATGACCGATCTCAAGCGGGTCGGCAGACCGGCTATTCTCATGTGCTTTCTGCCCGCCTGCTTTGAGATTATCGGCGTTTTATTGATAGCCCCCAATCTTTTGGGGCTCACACTGCTACAGGCGGCAATTATGGGCAGCGTCATCGCGGCGGTTTCCCCCGCGGTTATTGTGCCGCGCATGCTGGTGATTATGGAGGGGGGCTATGGCAAAAAACACAGTATTCCACAGCTTATTCTGGCGGGCGCTTCGGTGGACGACGTCTTTGTGATTGTAATGTTTACGGCCTTCGTTTCATTGGCGACAGGCGGTCAGGTCTCGGCGGCCAGCTTCGCCGAGATCCCCTTATCCATTGTGCTGGGCATTCTGACGGGCGTGGTATGCGGCGTGCTGCTCGCGCTGTTTTTCAAGCGCTTTCATATGCGCGCTTCCATCAAGGTGCTGATATTGCTCAGTATCTCGTTTTTGCTGCTGGAAGGCCAAAACCGCCTGCAAGGCGTCGTGCCGGTCTCCGGCCTGCTGGCGATTATGAGCACAGGCATCGCACTCTATCAAAGATGCCCCGAGTTCGCCGAAAAGCTTGCCTCTAAATATAATAAGCTATGGTTGGCGGCGCAGCTTCTGTTGTTTGTACTGGTGGGTGCAACGGTCGATTTAAAATATGTACACGCACAGGGCATCGCGGCCGCCGTCATTGTGCTGGGTGCGCTGCTGTTTCGCATGGCGGGTGTGTGGGTCTGCTTGATTAAAACGGCGCTGTCGCCGCGAGAAAAGCTCTTTTGCCTGTTGGCCTATACGCCCAAAGCAACGGTGCAGGCGGCCATTGGCGCCATACCCCTGTCAATGGGCATTGCAGGCGGGCAGCAGGTGCTGACCGTGGCGGTATTGTCGATTCTGATCACAGCGCCATTTGGCGCGATGGCCGTCGACCGACTGTATAAAAAGCTGCTCAGACAGGATGGCGACACTTAAATGAGGTCGGTAATTGTTTGACGGCCTGTCCAAACCTAACATCTTGGCGGCGATTGAGCTGAACTGTGGTTTATTATTACCTGCACGACAGCGCGATGGAAGAGCCGACGTGCCAACCCGACCTAGGTGGCGCGCAATCACCTGACAAGCCTGGATACGCGCCTACTGACGTCGGGTAAGACGTTAACAGCCAGACTGATCCCCCGGGGGGCTTGAGGGCTCTGACCGCTCGCACATATGCACGTTCGCGTTCGCGGTCAAACGGCCGCGCTGATCGAATGCCCGCTGCGGCTCCGCCGTTTCCCCCGGTCCCCTATGAGGGCCGGTGGGTTTGGAGTGAGGGCCACTTCTGCGTGAAGCGCAAAACAAACACAGCCGTATACGATCGATAAAGTATACTTTATCGATCGTTTGTAAAAAGGACTTTACCCTTGCGGGTAAAGTCCTTTTTTGGCATGCGAGGCAGCCTTTTTACAGGCTACATCCTTTTCCTTTTGTGGGTGCGTCGTCCAGCCAAATACCAGCCGCTTGAGCCAAGCAGGAGGATTACGGCGAGCGAAGCACCAATTAACCCTGTGCGAAGCGTCTGTTTCGTCTCCCCTGCAATGGTTGCAGGTACCGGCGCCGGCTCGGCCGTATGATCCGCCGTCAAAACCACCTCTTGCGACGGTGCGGCAATGTTTGTTGCTACGACTGCAACGCTACCGGGGGCGTTGATTTCCCAGATGCCGCCGGTCGTCGGGTTCGGGTTCGAGCTCATGGCCCCGAGCGTCTTGATTCTGCCGTCGTTGTAGGTCAGCTCCAGCGTAATGCCGGGATAGGTTTGCAGCAGGCCCTCAATGCTGGGCGGAAGGTTCTCAAAGAGTCCCGGCTTTACCTTGATGATGTCGCCCGGCTTTGCCGTTGAAATCAGCTTGCCGACATTATCCCAGAATACGTCCTCAGGAACCTCGTCCTTAGGCTTTGGGGGTACAGCCGGTCCGGCTGGCTCACCTGAACCGCCGCCCGAATCGCTGGCATAGGCAAAGGGAATACCGACATCCAGCGGAATATCGAGTGCGTCAAGTATAATCTCCACCTCCGTATAGGAACCGGTGGGGCCGACCAGCTTTACCGTTCCGCTGATCTGTAATGTCGTCTGAACGCCGTTGAGTGTAGTCGGGATATTTGCCGTAAAGCGGCCATTCTTATCAAACTGAATTTTCACCGCGTTGAAATTGCCCTTGCCGGCATCGCCGTTAGAGGTGGTCGGCAAGCCGATGGTCAGGTTCCAAATGTCCACACAGTAGCCGTTGACCGCCTTGCCGATAATCCGCGTCGCCGTATAACGGCTATGACCATCCTGCGGGGGCACGCCGTCGGACTGGTTGTTCTCTGCGCCGTTCTCGATTTGAACCGTGCCGCCGCGATTTCCGGCTGTGGTATTTTCAACCGCCAACGTCGGGACAAAAAGAACATCCACCGCCGTGTAAGCGGGCATGCCTATGGGGGTGCTGCCGAGCCGCAGATAGACCGTGCCGTCTGTCAGCAACTCGATGCTCGCGTCGGGATAAACGGCTAAAAGCGCCGCGTAGACCGGGTCTGAAATCGGCTTTGGCCTCCCCTGCTCATCGAGGTAATCGCTGACCGTAATCGTTACCGGCGCGGCTGCAACGCTCTGGCGGTACGAAACGGCGAAGCCGTTGCTCAGCTTGTAATACGGATCGGCACGCCATGTGACGGCGAGCGCGTTATCTTGATAATCCAGCATGTCGGGTTCATTGGGTGCGGTGGCGGGCGGCGTTATGCCCACAATCGCGACCTTGCCGCCGATATCGGTTTTAGTCCGATTGCCGGAATTGACAGTGATGTTATCGACCTTGAGCTGCGGGATATAGGTGTTGATGATCGAGACCGCTTTCGTCTCGCCCATGACGCCCGAGCCCTGAACCGAGGCCACAGAATAGCTTGTGGTATAATCCGCAACAGGCGCTTCGACCACGCGATATTCAAGCTGCTGGCCGTTGCTGCGCTGCGGCAGATTATTCCAGCTGGCTGTCCAGCCCTGCGTGTCGCCGATGGTGACAACGCCACTGATCGGATCGCCGCTCTGATCCTGATCCACCGTGACATAGCTGTCGGTACCGACCGGGCGAGCCTGAAGCGTCAGCGCTATTGAAGCGGGACGCAGACCCGCCGCATCACCGCCGTCGACCCAGGTTTTGGCCGCCGTAACAGTCATAACCTTGGGGGCATAGCTGTTGACCAGCGTATAGGTCGTGCCGATGAGATCGGCCGAATTCAGGCTATAATCGCTGATACTCTCCTCCGCAACGGTGTAGACCGACAGATTCTGGCCATCGCCCTTTTGATACTTTGGCAGGTTGACAAAGGTGTATGTCCAGTCAGGAGCGGTCAATGTTGCGGGTGTAAATTCAGCGCTGTCGCGCAGCAAATTGACGGCCAGACTGTTAGGGCGAACGCCATCCTGATTCTCGTTGTCGTCCCATTTCTTCCCGATCGGGAAGCTGACAAGCTCCAATGTGTTGGTGATAGCGGTGCTGTTGCCTGTGACACTTGTCGTGTAACGGTAAGCGCCAAGTGTGCCGTTCAGCGGATCGGCGTCTGGCACCGCGTTGACGACGGTACTGTCTTTCAACGTCAGGCTCCTTTCAAGAACACGGTATTCGTAAGCTGTGCCGTCTAAAGCCTGAAGCTGAATATTCTCAAACTGCGCCGTAGCCCCTGCCGCGTTGTAGGGAATGTTGCATGTTTTGCCCGACACATCCTCCCAATCGCCGGTCGTTTTGTTCAGGCGCTGCAGCTGCACTGTGATATAATCGACATCCATGTCATAGCCGTAGTGCACCCAGCTTTTGTTTACCCCGACGCTGCCCCGGTTGACATTGTTTGTAACAGTTGTGAGAGGTCCCACCGTCGTCTGTGAACCGCGTGTATAGCCTGCGGCTGCGTTATTTGCGTCGAGCGCGATGCCGTTGATCTTTGTCTCTTGCGCACGATAGATATAGGTCGTGCCGGCGGGGCTTTCGGCGAGCAGCGCCGTCCATTCATACGCCCATCGATTCGGGTCGCTCAGATCCACATCGGCTACGGTGAGATCCCATTCGTCGACCTGCTCTTCCACGCCGTCCTCTGTGCGGTAAAGCGCAATGGTTATACTGTTTGGCAGCATCTCGCCCGGATCAAGCCACAGCTTCTCAACCATGAAGGCGGTGCGGATAATCGTGTTGGTGACTTGTATGCCCTGCGTATCGCCCATGTTGCCGGAGCCGGTGACCGACGCGGGCGCATAGACGGTGGAATAGCCGCCGACCCGCTTTTCGACCACGCGGTATTCAAGCTTTGTGCCGTCTCTGTACTGCGGCAGATTGCTCCATGTGGCCTTCCAGCCCTGCGCCGCGTCGATGGTAACGATCCCGCTGATGGTGGTTCCGCTCTGATTCTGCGTAATCGTTACGAAGTCGTCGGCCGTGCCGCTCTTGCGAACCTGAAGCGTCAGCTCCACCGAAGCGGGGCGCACACCCGCCGCGTCGCCGCCATCCGACCACACCTTGGTCGCCTCGACGGTCATCGTCTTAGGCGCATAGGTGTTGGTCAACGTATAGGTTGTGCCGGAGAGGCCGGAGCGCGCCGCATCCAGACTGTAATTGGCGATAGCTCCCTCGTCAAAAGTGTAGACCGACAGGCCGGTTCCGTCGTTTTTGTACTTGGGTAGATTGCTAAAGGCGTGCGACCAGCCGTTTGCTTCGTTTAGCGTCGCCGTCTTGCCGGTGTTCACGCCGTCGCGCATCAGTTTGACCGTCAACGAAGCCGGGCGCACACGATCTTGATCGTCGTTGTCGTCCCATTCCTTTTTGACCGTCAGACTGACCGTCTCAAGCGTATTGGTGATGGTTGTGGCGTTGGCGGCGCTTTCCACGACAGTCGTATAGTCATAGGGACCGATATGTCCGCCCAGCGGGTCTGCATCGGGCAGCGCGCCGACGACGGTGCTGTCCTTGAGCGTCAGGCTCGTTTCAAGGGCGCGGTATTCGTAGGGCGTGCCGGTTAAATCTTGAAGCTGAATGCTGGTAAAATTCTGCATCGCCGTTGCGTTGTAAGGAATATTCAGCGTTTTGCCCATTACATTCGTCCAAACACCGGCGACTTTGCGCTGTAACTGCACCGTGATGTAATCAACATTCAGGTCAAAGCCGTAGTCGCTGCCCCAGACTTTGGTGACAGGGATATCCCCCCGCTTAACGCGGTT
>DALYYK010000210.1:0-5354 GCA_031983305.1 Candidatus Fimivivens sp.
CTTCGCCGGCAGAGCCTGTGGTTTCCAGTATAATAAAGCATGCCGCAGAGCCAAAGGCCCTGCGGCATGCTTCGTTTATCTTGCTCGGCGGCGGCTTATAGCGGGGATCAAGAGCCTTGCGAGATATAAGACGCGATACGCGTACCATGTAGTCGTAAGATGGATAGCCCGCATCATTTTTGTGTGAGGCTTAGCAAGCCGGAAGGAATTTTGTTTGAATGCCAAGATCTTTCGGCGCTTTTTAACGATTGTTTTACGTTTTATCCATCTCTTACCCGACAATTGCTCTGTTCAAATTGCGTAAATTGTCGTATAATAGGAAAGCTAAAGGCAAATGGATTTGAAACGGAGAGATTATAAATGATCAAAAAAGGCGTTGCGTTGTTGCTTGCGATGGTTTTGTTGGCGTCCTGCCAATCCGCGCCGTCATCGTCCGGCTCTTCGGCACCCTCCTCCTCACAGAGCAGCTCGGCAGGCGCAACCGGCGGCCATGTCGAAAACGGCCGTTTTGTTTTTAAGCAGCTGGAAGACCCGCTGTTTACGATGGATTATGAGCCGCGCACCGGCTCGGTGACAAAGCAGCATTTCGGATTGAACTTCCCCACCGGCACCGACACCAACTGGCTCGGTGACAGCGGTTTTGACTCACTCTTTGATCTGCACGAGGCCGAAACCGACAAAGTCTATGGCTCGGTTGTGATCACGACCGCACCGGCCGATCTGGCGGCCCAGTACAATACGACCGACCCTACCGAGCAGCTCAACCAGATGCGCGCAAGCTTTTTTACCACCGATGTTTACTACGAGGGGCTCAAGAAAAATATTGTCGAAGATTTCGGCTATGAGCTGCTCGTGGACGAAAAGGGCGTCGCCTTCGACGGCGGCTGGAACGCGTTTTATTTTGAGTTTGTCGATAAAGAAAGCGGCAATCACGCGTTGCGTTTTTACATGTGTAACGATCAGATGAATGAGAAATTTTACGCCATGACCATCAAGGTCGACGTGCCGGTTGACGACGCCAAGAACCTTGAGCTGTACCGCAATATTCTCTTCACGCTGCACCCCATGGAGAGTTAAAAATGCGCACCGGCAGTTTCTGCCGGTGCGTTTTTGCGTCAAGTGGCGGGCAGCGAGGAAAATAACGCGGTATAATGTGTCATTTGCTCGCGCTTTGAGCGCTCATAGGCCGCGCGCGCGTCCTGTACAATCGAGTCGTCCGCGCCGATGGCGGCGAGTGCTGCCGACATTCTGAGCAAGATGGCCTCGGATTGGGCGTCGCTCTCTTTCTCAAGCTCGGCTGCGCGCGGCAGATATTTTTCCATCAGCGAGGGCAGCGCGGCCGCGCGCTCGCTGGGCGCGATGCCCAGATATTCTGAGAGGGCTTCGTCCGCCAGCTCGCCAAAGGCGCGGACATTGCGGTCCTTAAGCGCAAACAGCTCCTTGACGTAGGGCTCGGCAGCGGCCAGCTTTTCCTCCTCGGTCGGGGGGGTGTGCACATAGGATGAGGAGCTCTCGTCATCGACCGGATAAAGCAGCGCGTGGGCCGAAGGGTCGGGCAGTGAGTCGCTCGAGGAGCCGGATGAATCGATGTCACCGGCCTCGGCGGGCGGAATGGGGTTGGTCAGCGGCTCGTCCATTACAAAGCGGGGCGAGGTGCTGCTGCTTTGAGAAGCGGCCGGTTGGGATGACGCCTTGGATTCGGGTGGCGGCTCGACGCTGGCGGGTGGCTCAGACGGCTCGGCGGGCAGGCTGGTCACCGGCGTTTTCGCCATGCGCAAAACCTGCGTCAGCTGCTCATCCTGCCCTAAATACGCGGCCGACAACGTGACGAGCAGCAGCGTGAGAACGAGAATCATGGCACGAAGCATTCAATATCCTCCCTAGATGCGATTGGTAGCAATAGGCTCATACCCTTTCATTCTACCCGCGCCACAAAAACGTTATTCAAATCCATAAAAAAGAAGAAGGGGCCGGTCAAACGACTGAAAATTATCCGCATATGCGCAGACACAGAGAGGGCAGCCAAGCGATTACATGCTTGGCTGCCCTCTCTTTACCGATAATGGCGCTGTTTGCGCTATTCTACTATCAAAGGCGTATATCCTGTTTTTTCGATGATCTCCTGCCCCTGTGGGGATAAAATCCAGTCTATCAGTAATTTTGTGTTGTCTTTTGGCTCGCCGTTTGTTACCGCATAGAAGTCGGAGACAAAGGGGTAGCTTCCGTTTTGGATATTTTCAATCGAAGGCGCAGCGTCATTGACGCTTAAAAACTTCGCATCAGGATTCGCGTACATCGTTGTGGCGTAATATCGATATGAATATCCAATGGCTGGCTGCACGCCGTGCCATTCGACCGACACTTGCTTCATCAGGCTGTTTGTACCAATCAGGCGCTTGTCGGGCAGCGGCTGCGGAACCTGAATTGGCAGGTCGCCCATAAGCGCCTGAAGGCCCGTCTGGCTGCCGGAGCCCTCGGGGCGCTGAAACGCGATAATTCCTCCGCCCTCATACCAGCCGAGCGTGCGCCAATAAGCGGTTTTTCCCGAATAGATATTGCGTATTTGCTGTACGGTGATGTTGTCTATGGGGTTATCTTTGCCCGCCAAAAAGACGAAGGCTTCACGCCCTATCGGCGTAAATATCAACTCCGCACCAACGGCCCTTGCAAGCGCCATTTGCTGCTCGGATGCACGCGCGACAAAAATAATATCCCGTTCTCCCGTTATAATCGCTTCATATGCGCCGCGCGTGTTCGTGCAGCGGACGGTGTCCTGTGAGAAGGCATCTTCATCATAGACAGCCTGTGCAAAGGCGGCATAAACGGGATAAAGCGCTGTTGCCCCGTCCAGAACAGGCTGATTGTCAACCAATTGCAACTGAGATTTTTCATTGAGCTTTACCGCTTTTGAATTCACGGAGAACGGCGCATATTCGATTAAATCCGGTGATGATTCCGATTTAGCCGACGCGCTTATGCCTATCCACCAATCGCCGCGCAGCGCCACAGGAAACAGTGCGACGGACAGAACAACAAGCAAGCAGAGCGCCGCTAAAAGCCGAAGGCGCTGCTTCAAAAGCTTTGCCCACAGAATAGCGGTTGTTCCAACCGCACCTATTAAAACAAATGCAACCGGAAACATGCCGACGACATTATCAACGTCTCCGATCGCGGTCAGATATTCGTATTTATGAAGCGCATATATGCCCGCGAACCAGGTAAAAAACGTCATTGCCGCACGAACTGCGGTTTTGAGTGCTTTAATCATCTTGTATACCCTTACATCAGCGAAATTAATCCCGTTGACGCGCCGATTAGAATAATCATGACAAAAGCCACGAAAGCAAGCGGTAAAGTAATCGCGATAGCAGCGATAATTTTTCCGGCTAATCCTATGTGCCCTTTGCCTTGATCGAGCGCGAAAATACCTGTCAGCAACCCGGCTGTCGGGAATAGTATCGCAAAGAGCGCATGCATTGGAATGCTTATTCCACGCGAACTGAGAAGGCCGAGAAGAATCGGAAGGAGATCAAGCCCTAACGCGGCAAGCGGCAGGGCGAGCTTAGGATAACGCATGCCGGCCTTGGCGCTTGTGTCTTTCACGTCGTTTGGTCGATTGTTCATAAGCAGAAATCTCCTTTACATCGTTGTGTAGGTGAATCCTTAAGATTGCGCGATGTCGAATTTCCATATTTCATTATTTCTCTTTTTCGATTATGGGCTATGATACCCCTATTATTCTTTATTTTATTATACGCATAACCGTCGGGAACATCAAGCTTCACATATAGGATCGGATGGATGGCGCTACATCCCGCGCAAACAGTATAAATCAAGGCCACAAGAGGGTGCCCCAATGGATGGGGCGGACAGCCTAAGCTATCCGCCCCGTTCAAGAAAATTGATGCAGTTTAGTAGGCTTTTCCCCAAGTGACCATAACCTCGGCCTTTTTGCCGCAGACGGGGCAGATATCCCCCAAATGCTCCTGTTCAAAGGGCATGCAGCGGGAGGAAAGCCCGGCTTTGTCCTTCATGATCATTTCGCACTCAAGGCTGCCGCACCACATGGTTTTTAAGAAGCCGCTTTTCTCGGCCGCAAACGCCATGATTTCTTCCATGCTCGTGGCCGAAAAGGTTCGGTTGTCGCGATTTTCGAGCGCCAGCTGATAGATGCCGTCACGCACCTTTTGCAGCAGCACGGGAATCTGGGTGCTTAACTCGGCGAGCGGGATAAAATGCTTCTCGCGGTTGTGGCGGGTGACGACGACGCATTGCCCCTGCTCAATATCCTTGGGGCCAAGCTCGATGCGCAGCGGAACGCCCTTCATCTCATATTCGGCGAATTTCCAGCCTGGGGAGTTGTCCGAAGCGTCGAGCTTGACACGGCAAACGTTGACCAGCTGCTGCTTGAGCTGCTCGGCGGCTTCAAGCACGCCGGGCTTGTGCTGGGCGACCGGCACAATCACGGCCTGCCACGGCGCGACGGCGGGCGGCAGCACGAGGCCGTTGTCATCGCCGTGGGTCATGATGATTGCGCCGATAATACGGGTCGACATGCCCCATGAAGTCTGATGCGGATATTGCAGCTTGTTGTCGCGACCCTGAAAGGTGATGTCGAACGCCTTGGTAAAGCCGTCGCCAAAATAATGCGAGGTGCCCGATTGCAGTGCCTTGCCGTCGTGCATCATCGCTTCTATCGTATAGGTGCGCTCGGCGCCCGCAAATTTTTCTTTGTCGGTCTTTTTGCCCTTGAGCACCGGGATTGCGAGAAACTCCTCGCACAGCCGCGCGTAGCAGTCGAGCTGCCGCTCGGTCTCCTGCATCGCCTCCTCGGCGGTTTCGTGAATGGTGTGTCCCTCCTGCCACCAGAACTCGGCGGTGCGCAAAAACGGGCGGGTGGTCTTTTCCCACCGGCAGACTGAGCACCACTGGTTATAGAGCATCGGCAGGTCGCGGTAGGAGTTGCAAACCTTTGCAAAATGCTCGCAGAACAGCGTCTCGGAGGTGGGGCGCACGCAGAGGCGCTCGGCGAGCGGCTCGGCACCGCCGTGGGTCACCCACGCCACCTCGGGCGCAAAGCCCTCGACGTGATCCTTCTCCTTCTGCAACAGGCTCTCGGGGATGAACATGGGCATCATGACGTTCTCGTGCCCGGTCTCTTTGAACATGCCGTCGAGCAGATTCTTAATATTTTCCCAGATGGCCGTACCGTAGGGGCGCACGATCATACAGCCGCGTACGCTCGAATAGTCGGCGAGATCGGCCTTTCTGACGATGTCGGTATACCATTTGGCAAAGTCGACATCCATCGGGGTGATGTCCTCCACCAGCTTCTTTTTATTATCCGCCACTTT
>DALYYK010000211.1:0-5344 GCA_031983305.1 Candidatus Fimivivens sp.
AAATCTAAAATTATGGCCGCAATCATTGTGCTGGTGGGCATTTCCCTGATCGTGGTAGGGGGAACGGGCATTGCGCTCAACTACAAAAGCACATCCGATCTCATCCACAGTACTATGCAGGAAACTGCCGTTCTGGCTGCCGCACGGGTTTCCTACGAGCTTGATAAATATAAAAGCGTCGCTATAGAGGTGGGCGCGGGGCCTCGGCTCGCAAACCCTGCGACACC
Source organism: Candidatus Fimivivens sp. (assembly GCA_031983305.1). Lineage (GTDB taxonomy): Bacteria > Bacillota > Clostridia > Oscillospirales > Ruminococcaceae > Yanshouia. The sequence goes on from DALYYK010000211.1 coordinate 228, forward strand.
GGTCGCGGATAAGCAAATGATTCTCTCACAGCGCACCGAGCTGTATGGTTTTATACGCGCAAATGTTTTAGACGAAAATGGTAAAAGTGTCCTCGACGGCAAAGATTACAGCGACAGAGCCTATTTTAAAACGGCGATAACCGGTGAGGCCTGTGTTTCTGAACCGCTGATCAGCAAGGTTACCGGCGAGACGACGATTGTTGTGGCCGCTCCGCTCTGGAGAGAGGGCGTGCCGGGCACCAAGGTGGTCGGCGTGGTTTATTTTGTACCGCCTGAGACCTTTTTGAACGATATTATGGCGTCGATCCATGTCAGCAGCAACAGCCGCGCCTATATGATCGATGCTATTGGCGATACAATTGCGCATACCGACGGCGATGTGCTGGAAACGGGCGTGAACGTCGGAGCGGCGGCGCAGAGCGATGCATCGTTCAATGCGCTTGCGCGGGTTCACACGGCTATGCAGAGTGGCGAGACCGGCTTTGACAGCTGTCAGTTGGGCGGTCAAATGCGCTATATCGCCTACGCGCCGGTTATAGGCACCAATGGATGGAGCATCGGCATCCACGCCCCGGCGATGGATTTTATTCAGGGCACGCTGCTAGCCGCCGGCGCGACGCTGGCGCTGCTGGCGCTTTCGCTGGTTGTGGCGGTGATCATAGCGGGCAGGGTCTCTAAGAAAATTGCCGACCCCGTTATGCTGTGCGCCAGTCGGCTGTCCGACCTCGCGCAGGGCGATCTGCACTCCGACCTGCCTGCCGTTTCAACGCGGGACGAAACAAGCAAGCTGGCCGCGGCAACCGAGCGCATCACGCTGACGCAGCGCGCCATTATCAACGACATCAAGCAGGTGTTGGGTGCGATGGCCGACGGCGATCTGACGCTTGGGGTCACTGCCGATTTCCCCGGCGACCTTGCTCAGATCAAAGAAGCGATGACCAAGATTTCGAGTGCGCTCAACCACACGCTGTTGCAGATCAATATCGCCTCCAGTCAGGTGGCGGGCGGCTCCGATCAGGTTGCCGCCGGTGCGCAGGCGCTTAGCCAGGGAGCGACTGAACAAGCTGCCGCCATTGAAGAGCTTTCGGCGACGGTCGATCTGATTTCGGTACAGATTAAAGAGAGCGCCCAAAACGCGCGCGAGGCGGGACAGCTTTCTGAGCGGTCGGGCGAGGGCGTTTACCGCAGCAACGAACAAATGGCCCACATGATTTCTGCGATGAACGAGATTGCGGGCGCCTCCAACGAGATCGGCAAAATTATCAAAACCATCGACGACATCGCGTTCCAGACCAATATTCTGGCGCTCAACGCGGCGGTTGAGGCCGCGCGGGCGGGCGAGGCGGGCAAGGGATTTGCCGTTGTGGCCGACGAGGTGCGCAACCTGGCCGGAAAGAGCGCCGAGGCGGCCAAGAGCACAACAGCGCTGATCGAGCGCGCTATCAGCGCCGTCGATAAGGGCACCCAAATTGCAGGTCAGACGGCAAAATCGCTTAGTGAGGTGGTCGAGCTGGCTGCCAGCGCCAGCAAGAAGGTGCAGGCCATCGCCGCCGTGTCTGAGACGCAGGCGGTGCAGGTGGTGCAGATTACACAGGGCATAGATCAAATTTCGGTGGTTATTCAGACCAACTCCGCGACGGCGCAGCAGAGCGCGGCAGCTTCTGAAGAGCTGTCAGGTCAGGCCCAGATGCTCAAAACGCTGGTTGGCGGGTTTAAGCTGCAAGAGGATGAGACCCTCGCCACCCGGGCAGCCGATTCCGAGCAGACCTACGCGTCAGCACTGTCGATGGCGCAGCCCGAGCTAGGCTTTGGTAACGACTCAAAATATTAAAAGCTGTGTTAATCCGGCCGTTTGGCGCTTCTTTGCCAAGCGGCCGGATTTTATGCCAATTTTATCGAATCAAAATTGTATTACGGCCCTTGCGGTGCTATAATAATGCTGTTGTTCCATTGAAAAATGACGCGCCGCTTTGCTGGCTCGCAAAGATGCGGCGGCAGCGGCGACCGTCCTGCGCATGAAACATTTTGATGGATATAAACGCCCGAAACCGGCTATTATATCCACCATATAAGAAGCTTTTATAAAAACGGCGGCAGGCCGATTGTGTGAGGAGAAAGAACAAATGAATTCAGAAATTATCTGCGTGGGCACCGAGCTGCTGCTCGGTGATGTGGTGAACACCAACGCCGCCGATATTGCGCGCGGGCTGGCGCATCTGGGCATCAATGTCTACCATCACGAGGTGGTCGGCGATAACCCGGGACGCCTGCGCGAGTGCCTGAAGGACGCGTTTTCGCGCAGCGATATCGTGCTGCTGACCGGCGGATTAGGCCCCACCTATGACGATCTGACCAAAGAAACGGTGGCTGCGCATTTTAACCGTAAGCTTGTGATGGATGAAGCGAGCCTTGCGACCATCGAGGGCTTTTTTAAGCGCGTCGGCCGCGAGATGACCGACAATAACCGCAAGCAGGCCATGATGCCCGAGGGCAGCATCATTCTGCAAAACCCCAACGGCACCGCGCCCGGCTGCATTATTGAGGGGGAGGACGGCAAGATCGCGGTGATGATGCCCGGCCCGCCCCGCGAGATGCGCCCCATGTTTGACGGGCCGGTCACCGATTATTTTCAGCGTCGTTTCGGTGGGGATGGCGTGCTTGTGTCGCGCACCATCAACTTTTTCGGCGTGGGTGAGTCGGCGCTTGAGGCCCGGCTTAAGGATATGCTGATCAACGCGACCAACCCGACCATTGCGCCCTATGCCAAGACGGCTGAATGCCAGCTTCGGGTGACGGCGAGAGCCGCGACCGAGCAGGAGGCCCGAAAGCTGATAGACCCCGTTGTGCAGCAGATTATGGCGGTTTATCCAGACGATATTTACGGGTTTGACTACCATACCATCAACGAGGCGGTCGTCGATGTGATGACCGAAAAGAAGCTGACATTCTCCTGCGCTGAAAGCTGCACCGGTGGTCTGGTGGCGCAGCGCATTGTGGATGTGCCCGGCGCTTCGGCCATGTTCTTAGGCGGTGTTGTAGCCTATTCCAACGCGCTAAAGCAGGCGGCGCTGGGCGTTAGCGAAGAGACGCTGCGCACGCACGGCGCGGTCTCGCGCGAATGCGCGCTTGAGATGGCACGCGGCGTCCGAAAGCTGACCGGAGCGGATATCGGCGTCTCAACCACTGGGGTGGCGGGCCCGGCGGGGGGAACTGAGCGGGCGCCCGTCGGCCGTGTGTATGTGGCGGTGGTCAGCGAGAACGGCGAAGAGGTGCGCGCGTTAAATCTGGCGCGCGGAAGAGCCGACGACCGTGAGAATATCCGCTATACCTCCTCATCGCACGCGTTTGATATGGCGCTGCGCGTCGCAAGAAAGCTGTAATTAAATCGCATTTAAATCATCGGGCGCTTTTTTTAGAAAAGCGCCCGATCTTTGCATTAATTTGGTAAATTTGGAGCACTAATCATATGGGCCTGTTATTATAAAAGCGGTAGATGATGCGGGACGTTGCCTGACAGGAACATAGCTGAATCGGTTAAAGCTGTTTTAGGGATGCCGGATGCTTGCGGTTTACAAAGGAGGAGCACGATGAAAAAGAAGATGACCTTTTTAGCGGCGCTGTTGCTGGCTTTATGCGCCTGCGCCGGTGCCCAGTCGATGTCGCCCGAAAACGACGCAACCGAGGCGCCCTCAACGCCAACGTTGGAAGCGCCCTTTGTACTGCTTGAGCATAACGGCGTGACGCTGCATTTTGTCAAACCGGACGAGTCTTACGACATTTTGGGCATCACGACCTTCGACAAGGGCTATGCCGTTGTTTATCAGCAGGAGATGCCCGACGCCTTTAACAAGATTTATAGCCGCGACGATATTTTTTATAACATCTCTACCCAGCTCTTTGACGCCGGGGGCTATTATCTCACAACGGTGGATTCCCAGTGGCATAACGCGATTAAGATCACCGAGCCGCTGCTGCGGCTAACGCCGCACAGCGATACCATCACATTTGAGATTTGGCGTGAAAATGAAGCGGGGCAGACCGAAGCGGGCTGTTTTATGCTGGCCATTACCGAGGCGGGTCAAAAAGCGTTGGGAGAAAACCCGAACCATTATCTCTATGGCTACCGCCTGTTCAACGAGTTGACAGTCGACGGTGAGACGCAACTTCAATATACCACCGCGTACGATCATATTCAGGGTCTCGAACTGCTCAAATTCCGGCTTGCAGCGCCGACCGGCGGGGTGGAGGAGCTGACGATGCCGATGTTCGACGCCTCTTTTTTAAACGCACTTCATAATACCGCGCATGGCGTCAATGAGGAGGACTGGGTCAACGACCAGAAAAACCCGCTGTATGTTTTAGACGCCTCGCTTGATGCACGCGCCAAAACAGCGGTGCTTTCAAACAAAAAAACCTCTTGCCGCCTGAATTTTGGCGGTACACACCCCGATTACAGCGTCACCCGCAGCTACACCGAGGCGATGCTCGGCGAACGGCTTGTGATTTCGCCCGACGGCTTATATCAGCTTTATACCGCCGACGCACGCAACTATTTCGAAGCGCCCGGCGGTTGCGATTATGTTGTGCGTGGGCCGCAGGGCATCGTCTTTTTATATGCGGGCTCCGAGCTGGATCAGCTCTATTTTCTCGATGACGACCGCATTTTTGCCAATACCTTTGACACGCTGCGGTTTTATGACGCCGCCACCGGCGAGGTTTTGTCTCCGGGACCCCAATTTAATTTCGGCACACAGCAAAACCCTTATAACAAATCGATGAGCGGCCCTGTGCGGATTGTCGTCGGTACGGCGATTGACAAAGCCAACCGCACGTTGCTCGTTGCACACCGCCCCTACACCTTTGGCTCGGGTGTGCTGTGGCAGGGCGCCGCGCAGCAGACAGAGGCGCTTCCGGTGACGCTGACGGCGCTCGACTGGGACGGCCATGCGCTGGGCGAATACAACACCGGCATGACGATGCGTGCCTTTAATAAATTTATGATCAACGTTCTGTCGATTAAAACGAACGGCGACGGGACGGCGGATTTGAGCTGGACCGAGGGCCCGCCGGTACGGGTGCGCTACCAGTCCGAGGCGACCGATGTACCGACTGAAACG